>CAYVLO010000161.1:0-7416 GCA_964452125.1 uncultured Anaerolineaceae bacterium
CCAGTGGGGTGGGCTGCAACGCCATCGTCACCCTGCTGGCCCTGGCGCCCCTCTATCGCCGGGGGCTGGTGCGCGAGACGGTTGTCGAGGTCAAGGTGGGCTCTTCCGAAGGGGGAAACAAGCCCGGCCCCGCCTCTCACCACGCGGAGCGGGCCGGGGTAGTCCGTTCCTACATGCCGGTGGGCCACCGCCACATCGCCGAGCTGGTGCAGGAGCTGGACCTGGACCCCGACCATCCGGGCCTGCACTTTTCGGTCACCTCAGTGGAGCTGGTGCGCGGGGCCTTGGCCACCTGCCATTGCCTGCTCAATGAGGAACTGGACGAGCGCACTGTGTGGGGCTACTACCGCGAGGACTATGGCCAGGAGCCTTTTGTGCGCCTGGTGCGGGCCAAGCGGGGCATCCATCGCTATCCCGAACCCAAGATCCTGACGGCGGCCAACTACTGCGACATCGGCTTTGAACTGGACCCCGGCCAACAGCGGTTGGTGGTCATCAGCGCCATCGACAATCTGATGAAGGGCGCCGCGGGCAATGCCGTCCAGACCATGAACGTGATGTACGATTTCCCGGAGCGGCTGGGACTCGAGTTCCCTGGCCTGCATCCCGTATGAGGTGGGAGGACACCGGACTGTGATTATCGTCAAAGCTGGATGAAACGGCAGTTTGGATATGGAAGCGGTCTGCGCCGACGTGGCCGCCCTCGTCGAGCAAGGGGAGCAGGTCGTCCTTGTTCACGGTGGCTCTCACGAGACCAACGTCGTCTCGGAACAATTGGGGCATCCACCCCAGTTCGTCCAGACGGTCTCGGGCCATTCCAGCCGCTACACCGACCGCCAGACCCTGGAGATTTTCGCCATGGTGGCCGCCGGCCGCATCAACAAGCTGTTGGTCGAGCGCTTGCAGCGACTGGGGGTTAACGCCCTTGGGCTCTCGGGGTTGGATGGCCGCTTGCTGGAGGGCCAGCGCAAATCGATGATGCGCATCGTCGAGGAGGGCAAGGTCAAGATCTTGCGCGGGGAATACAGCGGCAAGATCGAAAAGGTCAACACCGGGCTGCTGACCACCTTGCTCAGCGCTGGCTATGTGCCGGTGGTGGCGCCCCTGGCCATCAGCTACGAGGGCGAGGGATTGAACGTGGACGGCGACCGGGTCGCGGCGGCCATTGGCACAGCCCTCCAGGCCGAGAAGGTCATCATCCTGTCGGATGTGCCCGGTCTGTTGCGCGACTATCCCGACGAAAGCTCGCTCATCGCCCACATTCCCCTGGCCCAGGCTCAGGAGCACCTGGATCGCTATGCCCAAGGGCGCATGAAGCGCAAGATCCTGGGCGCGGTGGAGGCGCTCCAGGAGGGGGTGGGGCAGGTGATCATCGGCGACGGGCGGATCAACCACCCTTTACAGCGCGCTCTGGCCGGCCAGGGCACGGTGATCGGATAGGTGGCCCATGAGCGGAACATTGGACTGGACGGCGTCGGGCGAGATCATCGACCGGGAGGATCGGTTTGGCAGCGGTCTCGCGCCCAAGCGCCCCATCGCCCTGGTCAAGGGGAGTGGCGCCCGCGTCTGGGATGCCGAGGGGCGGGAATACATCGACTGTGTGGGCGGTCACGGGGTGGCCATTGTGGGCCATGCCAACCCGGCCGTGGCCCAGGCGGTCGCTGAGCAAGCCTGTCGCCTGACCGTCTGCCCCGATGGGTTCTACAACGATCGGCGGGCCCAGCTCTTGGAGGACCTGATCCGCATCGCACCGTCTGGACTGGAGCGGGCCTTTCTCTGCAACTCGGGCGCCGAGGCCGTGGAGGCGGCCCTCAAGTTCGCCCGCGTGAGCACCGGCAGGACCCAGGTTGTGGCTGCCATGCGCGGTTTTCATGGCCGCACCTTTGGCGCGCTTTCGGCCACCTGGAACAAGCAGTACCGCCAGCCCTTTGAGCCCCTGGTGCCCGGATTCGGGTTCGTGCCTTACAATCGCCTGGAGCCGATGGAAGGGGCCGTCAGCGCCGACACGGCCGCCGTCATCCTGGAGGTCGTTCAGGGCGAGGGCGGGGTGCTGCCGGGGGATGCCGATTATCTGCAGGGCGTGCAGGCCCTCTGCCGCGAGCGGGGCGCGCTGTTCATTGTGGACGAGGTGCAGACCGGCTTTGGCCGCACGGGCCGCATGTTTGCCAGCGATCACTATGGCCTGCAACCCGACCTGATGTGCGTCGCCAAAGGCATTGCCGGCGGCGTGCCCATGGGCGCGGTGCTCATCGGCCCGCGGGTCGGGGCTTTGCCCAGTCGCACCCACGGCTCCACCTTTGGCGGAAATCCGCTGGCCTGCGCGGCGGCTGTAGCCGCCATCCACTATATCGAATCGGAACGCCTGCCCCAGCGGGCCGCCGAGTTGGGCGCCCGCCTTCTTTCGGGCCTGCAGGCCATCGACTCGCCTCAGGTGCGCGAGGTGCGGGGATTGGGCTTGATGGTCGGGCTGGAGCTGAAAAGCCCGGGAGCGCCCTATCTGGCGGCTCTGGCCGAGCGCGGAATCCTGGCCCTGTCGGCGGGCCAAGCGGTCCTCCGCTTTCTGCCGCCCCTGGTGATCGCCGCTCAGGACATCGATACCGTCGTCGAGAAGGTCGCCGCTGTGCTGGAGGATTGACGTGGAGAGTGCTGCCTTTTTGGAAGGGCTCCTGTCCATCCCCAGCCCCTCGGGCCGGGAGGACGCTGTGGCCGACAGCCTGGTCCGGCAGATGGGTGCGATGGGCTTTCAGGCCTGGCGCGACGAGGCGGGCAACGCCCTGGGCGTGGTAGGGAACCCCGCTGCCGAGCGCACCATCCTGCTTCTGGGGCACATGGACACCGTAGCGGGGGACATTCCCGTCCATTGGGAAAGGGATCGGCTCTATGGCCGTGGCGCCGTCGATGCCAAGGGGCCGCTGGCGGCCTTTGTCCTGGCGGCCGCGCGGGTGGCCCCCGAACTGTCGGACGCGCGCATCCTGGTCGTCGGCGCTGTGGAGGAGGAGGCCCACTCCCGCGGCGCTCATCACCTCAAAGAGTCGCTGCCCGTTCCCTGGTGCGTCCTCATCGGCGAGCCCAGCGGCTGGCAGGGGATCACCTTGAGCTACAAGGGGGCCCTGAGCGTGGAATATCGCCTGACCCTGCCCAACCGCCACGCGGCCGGGCAGGGAGCCACCCCCGCCGAAGAGGCGGTCGCTTTCTGGAATCGCCTGTCGGCCTACGTCGGGGAGGTCAACGGCGGCGAGGGGCAGCGCTTTGACACGCTGGATGCCTCGCTGCGCGCCATCCAGACCCTCAACGACGGCCTTCAGAGCCAGGTGGAGATGGCCATCGACGTGCGGTTGCCGCCCGGCAGCGATCCGCAGGCGCTGCAATGCCAGATGCGTTCCTGGGTCAATGGCGCCCGGCTGTCCTTTCCCTACCAGGAACCCCCGTATTTGGGCGAAAAGAACACGCCGCCGGTGCGGTCGCTGCTGCGCGCCATCCGCGAGGCGGGGGGCGCGCCCCGATTCAAAGTCAAGACCGGCACCTCGGACATGAACGTGGTCGGCGCCGTGTGGGATTGCCCGATGGTGGCCTACGGGCCGGGCGATTCGGCGCTGGACCATAGCCCCGACGAGCATATCGAGATCGGCGAGTTCGAGCGGGGGATCGAGGTCCTGTCGCGGGCGCTGGCGCTGCTGGCCCGTGGGTGATCGGCCCGGCGGCCGTTCTCGATTCATTGATTACATAATATCACCAAGACCTTTGTCCCTTGGCCTCTTTCCGGAGGCCTGGCAACAACCCTGCCAGGGACCCGGATCCCCAACGAGTCTGAACACCCTCCCTTTTGCCTACCTCGGCTGCCGTTTTGTCATCTGTCCGGTTCTATGCTACACTAGCTCGGTTACGTAGGAATTTGGAGGGTCGAGGGTCGATGAAAAGGAGCGCAATTCTGCTCATTCTGGGGATGCTGTTGCTGGTAGCCCCATCCATCCAGACCATCGCCGCCCCCCTGGCCCAAACCTCCGGGCAGATCACTTCGCCTCGCGATCAGGCGACCGTTCGGGGGCTTGTGCCCATCGAGGGGAGTGCGACGCATACCCAGTTTCAAAAATATGAGGTCCATTATGGACCCGAGCCGAACCCTGGCGACCAGTGGACGCCCATAGGGGGGTCGCCCTTTTCGGTGCCGGTGGTTCAGGGAAGACTGGGTCTGTGGGATACCACCATCTTGCCCGAGGGACGGTACAGCCTGCGGTTGCGGGTGGTACGCCTCGATGGCAACTATGACGAATATTTTGTACGGGGCATCCAGGTTGCGAACCTGAGCCCCACTGACACGCCTACTCCGGCCGAAACGCCTACCCCGGCTCCGCCCACGAATACGCCCGCGCCGACCCCTACAGTCGTCATCAGCGTGCCGACGGTGTCCAGCCCTACCCCCCGGCCCACATCGACTCCCTTGCCCACCGCACTGCCGACCATAACTCCTACGCCGATGGATCTGCCGTTCCAGAGCGTGGGCGATGCCGCGTGTTGGGGGGTAGGGGCAACGTTGGTCGCCTTTGGCTCGATCGGCCTTTTTTTCGCTTTCAAGAGTGGGCTGGTGTCGCTCCTGCGCAAGGTGACCAGACAGAATCAGGATACCTGATAGAGAGCAGGATCTAGCTGGACGGGTTTGGTCGGCCCGGATCGGAAAGGTGCAGGGGCTAGTCTTGAATCTAGCCCCCTTTCGGTGTTCAGACATGTTGGAGCAAGGTACAGGAAACGTTTTGCGGGATCGTTTTTTGATTGTGGGGCTGGGCAACCCCGGCAGCGAGTATGCGGCCCATCGTCACAACGTCGGCTTTCACGTGGTCGATGCGCTGGCGCGCGCCCACGGCCTTTCCTTTGTTCGGCACAAAGCCGCCCAAGCCCGGGTGGCTGACGGCCCCATCGAGGGCCGCTTGGTCTTGGTGGCCAAACCCCAAACCTTTATGAACCTCAGCGGCAAGTCGGTGGCCCGGCTGGCCCGCGACTATCAGATCCCGTCCGAACGGATCCTGGTCGTGTACGACGATCTGGACCTTCCCCTGGGGCGCCTGCGGGTGCGGGCAAACGGGGGGAGTGGGGGACACAAGGGGATGCGGTCCATCATCGACCTGTTGGGCACGCAGGATTTCCCTCGCATCCGGGTGGGTATCGATCGTCCCCCGGGCAGCATGGACCCGGCTGACTATGTGTTGGAGCCCTTTGACCGGGACCAGACCGTGTTGATCCAAGAAGCGGTTCAGCGGGCCGTCTCGGCCATCGAATGTTGGTTGGTAGAGGGCATACAGGGGACGATGGATCGGTACAACGGCCAGGGGCTGACAGGGGGCGATGCGCCCGCGCCTGAGGCGAGCCCGGCGCAGGAGAGGCAAGAGTGAATCTTTCCGGTCTTTTGGATCTGTTAACCCAGAATCCCGTCATTCGCGATCTGGTGGACGCCCTTGAAAGCCGGATGCTTGCCGAACGCTTTGGCGTACGCGATGGCCAGGGTTTGGGCGTCATCTCGGCGGCACGCCCCTTTTTGGTAGCGGCCCTCTATCGGCAGATAGGGCGACCTGTGGTGCTCCTGACCAGTCGCCCCGAGCGGGCGAGTCAGTGGGCCGAGCAATTGCGCGTGTGGACCGACGGCGAGGCCATCCACACCTTTCCCGAACCCGACGCGCTGCCCTTCGAGCGGGTGCCGTGGGCGCGAGAGACGGTCAGCGATCGTCTGGCGGCGCTGACGGCCTTGGTCCAATGGGCCAAGTCCCAGGACAACTCGGGGGCGCCGCCGCTGATCGTGGCCTCGGCTCGGGCCTTTATGCACAAGACCCTGCCGTTGCGCGAGTTTCGGATGGGCCTGCGCGAGTATCGCCAGGGGCAGACCCTCGATTTGCAGCGCACCCTGGAAAGCTGGGTGGCCCACGGCTATCGGCCCGAAACCGTCGTCGAGCAGCCGGGCACCTTTAGCCGGCGCGGCGGGCTGATCGACGTCTTTCCGCCAAACCTGCCCAAACCCGTTCGCATCGAATTGTTTGGCGACGAGATCGACAGCCTGCGGCTGTTCGAGCCCACCACCCAGCGCTCGGAGGAGCGGATCAACCAGTTTGCCCTGGCGCCTGCCTCCGAAGCCCTTCTGCGCCTGGCTGGGTTTGCCCTGGAACGGGCTTCCCGGCTCGATATGAGCCTGTGCCATCCGCCCGCCCGAATGGAGTACCAGGAAGACCTGGCGCGGTTGGAGCAGGGGGTGGCCTTCCGGGGCATCGAGTTCTACTTGCCCTTCTTTTACTCCCAGCCGGCGACGATCTTGGACTATTTACCGGCAGACGGCGTGTGCATCATCGACGACTGGGGGGCGCTGATGGCCAACGTCATGGACGTGGACCAACAGGCTCGGGCGCTGAGCAACGACCTGGTCAAGGCCGGGGAACTGCCTGCCAACTTTGCCGAGGTGCAGGTCCCCTATTTTGGCTGGGATGAGCTGCGAGAGACCCTCCATCCCCGCTCGCCCTTGGTGCTCGGCGGCGGGGTGCAAGACCGTCCGGGAGACGGGGCGGTGGGCCAGCTCTTTTCCCACAGCGAGCAATATGGCGGTCAGATCAAGCGGGTGTTGGATGGATGCCAGGGATTGCGCGAGGCGGGCGAGCGGGTGGTGTTGGTGACCCGGCAGGCGCGCCGTATCTCGGATCTGCTGGTCGAGCGCAACATGACGATCCTTCCGGTGCAGGATCTCCCCGAACTGCCGCCGCCCCAAAGCCTGTCGTTGGTGCATGGCACCCTTTCGGAAGGGTGGATTTTGAATTCAGAACGCGGGACGGGCCAACTCCACCTGCTCACCGATGCAGAGGTGTTTGGCTGGGCGCGCCCTGCGCCCCGGCGAGCATCCCGACCGCGGCCCGTGCCCCCCGAGAGCTTTTTTGCCGACGTCAAGCCTGGCACCTACGTGGTTCACGTGGAGCATGGCATCGGACTGTTCAAGGGCTTGGTCAAGATGCAATTTGGGGGCGGCGAACGCGAGTATTTGCTCGTCGAATACGCCGCCGCCGACAAACTGTACGTCCCCGTCTATCAGGCGGATCGGCTGAGCCGCTACGTCGGCGTTTCTGACCACGCACCGACCATCAACCGCCTGGGCGCCGCCGATTGGGTCCGGGTCAAGCAGCAGGCCCAAAAGGCGGTCGAAGAGATCGCCGACGACCTGCTGTTGCTCTATGCGGCCCGCGAAGTGGTAGAGGGGCACCCGTTTGGCGCCGACACCTTTTGGCAGGCCGAATTGGAGGCCTCGTTTCCCTACGTAGAAACCGAAGCCCAATTGCTGGCTCTGGACGAGATCAAAGCGGACATGGAGCGCCCCCGGCCCATGGATCGCCTGATCTGCGGCGATGTGGGCTATGGCAAGACCGAGGTGGCGTTGCGGGCAGCGTTCAAGGC
>CAYVLO010000162.1:0-7358 GCA_964452125.1 uncultured Anaerolineaceae bacterium
TTCGTGGCGAAAAGGATGATTGCCCTGGCGCTCCCCCAACTTGTACATGCGCCCCCCAGCTACTTGACCCGGTCGCCCAATACCTGCTTCAGGATCTTTTTTGTCTCCCCCGCACCGGTGCCAGCGAGGTTGAAGCGATATTTGTTCCCGGCGTGGATTATCAGTTGGTCGGGAGTGTTCGTCTCCTCGTCATAGGCACCGTGCCGGACCTGCACCTTGCGCACCTGCGACACCGGGATCTGAAAGTTATCGGGGTGCTCGCGCAAGATGGCCTCGACCGGCATGTCGAAATAGGCCCGGGCGCGGGCCGAATAGGCGCCCAACTGGGCCTTCCATTGCCCAAAGAAGCCCTTGCCCTGGCTTTTGGCCTGCTGGCGGGCATCCACAACGGCATCTTTCAGCATCTCACTGGTCATTTTGGCAAAGATCAATCGCTCCAGGGTCAGCACCAGGGTGAACGACTCGCTGCCGAACAGGCCCTTGCGTCGCTGCACCATCGAGATCACACCCACGATCCCCTCGCCCAAAGGCGCACGCATTGGGGCGGCCGCAGGCGCATAGTCCATCGGCGTGGGAGGCCGCGCCGCCGGGGCCGCTGGCGCGACCACGCGCAGCAGGCTGTTGCCGATCTTGATCAGGTCGCCATCGCGCAACCGGGCCGGACCTTCCAACTGCACACCGTTCAGGAACGTGCCGTTGCGGCTGCCCTGGTCAGTGAGTACATAGTCGCCCTGCAGCCACTCTACCACGGCGTGCAGGCGCGAGGCCTGCGGATCGCCCAGGCGCACGTCATTGTCCGAGCTGCGCCCCGCGCGCGTGCGCGGGCCGAGGGGGTAGGTGCGGCCCGCATCGGGTCCCTCAAGAACTTGCACCTTCCATCCACCCGGCTGCGACGCTGGCAACCCCGTGCCTCCCCCCAGCGCTTGACCGCATTCGTTGCAAAAGCGGTTGTCTGGATCGACAGATGCACCACAGTCAGGACATGAAACCGGAAACATTTCGTTCACCCTCTTCCTGGGCAAGCGCCCACCTCTTCCTGGCGCGTACCCTGTACCTGCCAACTCGCCAGGGGCATAGGCCTGGAGTTGAGGCCAGGCCATTCTAGCACAGAACCCGCGCCTCGCAAAGCTGCCTATGGAAAAAGGTGCCCGTAGGCCCACTCATCCGGTGGCCTGGCCCTGATTTTCCGCGCTGGCCCTTTTGTCCAGAGAGGGACTGTGGTATAATCTGGACAGCAGACAAATCGAGGGAGGATCGCTTCCCAGGAGGAAAGGATGTCCAGACTCTGTGAATCGCCTGCGTGGCAGGCGCTGACGAAACACCATGAGCAGATCGCCGCTGCGCACATGCGCGACCTGTTTGCCTCTGATGCTCAGCGCTTTGCGCGCTTTTCGCTGCGGTTGGGGGGGATCCTGTTTGACTATTCCAAGAACCGCATCACGGCCGAAACCATGTCTCTGCTGCTCGATCTGGCCCGCCAGGCAAACCTGGGTGAAAAGATCCAAGCCATGTTCCGCGGCGCCAAGATCAACACCACCGAAGAGCGGGCCGTCTTGCACGTCGCCCTGCGCAACCGCAGCAATCGGCCCATCTATGTGGATGGTCAGGACGTGATGCCCGAGGTAAACCGGGTGCTGGCCCAAATGCGCCAATTCAGCGAGGCGGTGCGGTCGGGCGCCTGGACGGGGTACACGGGCCAGGCCATCACCGACGTGGTCAACATCGGCATCGGTGGCTCGGATCTGGGACCCAAGATGGTCACTACAGCGCTGGGGCCCTATAGCAAGCCAGGCCTGAACGTTCATTTTGTCTCCAACGTGGACAGCACCGACCTAGTCGAAACGCTAAAGGCGCTGAACCCCGAGACGGCGCTGTTCCTGGTGGCCTCCAAGACCTTTACCACCCAGGAGACCATGGCCAATGCGCGCGCCGCCCGCGATTGGTTCTTGAGGGCCAGCGGCGACGAGACGGCCATTGCCCGGCACTTTGTGGCCATGTCCACCAACCAGGAGGCCGTCATCGACTTTGGCATCGACCCGGCCAATATGTTCGAGTTCTGGGACTGGGTCGGAGGTCGCTACTCTCTGTGGTCGGCCATTGGCCTGTCCATTGCCCTAACTGTGGGCATGGACCGGTTCGAGGAACTCTTGGCGGGCGCCCATCGCGTCGACGAGCATTTTTCCACGGCTCCCTTTGAGGAAAACGTCCCGGTGATCATGGCCCTGTTGGGTATCTGGTACAACAACTTTTTTGGCGCCCAGTCCCATGCTATCCTGCCCTACGACCAGTACCTGGTCCACTTTCCATCCTATTTCCAGCAGGGCGACATGGAGAGCAACGGCAAAAGCGTCACCCACGAGGGCCAGTGGGTGGACTATACCACCGGCCCGATCATCTGGGGACAGCCGGGCACCAATGGCCAACACGCCTTCTATCAACTGATCCACCAGGGCACCAAGCTGATCCCCTGCGATTTTTTGGCGGCGGCCCAGAGCCACAACCCCTTGGGCCACCAACAGGAGATGCTCCTTTCCAACTATTTTGCCCAGACCGAAGCGCTGATGCGGGGCAAAACGTCTGAGGAAACCCGGGCCGAGTTGGTGGCCCAGGGCTACTCGGGCGAGCGACTGGAGCGATTGGTCCCGGCAAAGACCTTCCCGGGCAATCGGCCGACCAATTCGTTCCTCTATCCAAAACTGACGCCCGAGGTCCTGGGCGCGCTGATCGCGCTGTACGAGCACAAGATCTTTGTCCAGGGCGTCATCTGGGACGTCAATTCCTTTGACCAGATGGGCGTCGAGTTGGGCAAGGAATTGGCCAAAGCCATCCTGCCGGAACTCGAGGGCGAGGAACGGATCACCGCCCACGACGCATCGACCAATGGGCTGATCGACTATTACAAAAGCATCCGATGAGGCCGGCGGACCGCGAGCGCACGAAAGGCAAGGTACCCATGAGCCGCAAGGAACGACCTCTGCGTATTCTGTTCATCTCGGCCGAGGTAGCGCCCTATGCCAAAGTGGGCGGGCTGGCCGACGTCGCGGGCTCTTTGCCCAAAGCCCTGCGGGCGTTGGGCCACGACGTGCGGATCGTCATGCCCCGCTACGGGCGTCTGGACGCGGCGCGCTACAAGCTGGAACCCACCGACGTGGCCTTTATCGTCCCCCTGCCCGACCGGGAGGAACCGGCCGGCCTCGTTGAGACGACGCTGGATGGCGGTGTGCCGGTCTATGCCGTGGAGAGCGAATGGTACTTTGCCCGAGAGGCCATCTATGGCTATCCCGACGACGGCGAGCGGTTCCTCTTCTTTTGCCGGGCGGCCCTCGAGGCGCTCCAATGCCTGAAGTGGAAGCCCGACGTGATCCACTGCAACGATTGGCACACGGCCATCATCCCCAACCTGCTCAGGACCACCTACGAGCACGACCCCTTTTACGCCGACACCGCCACGGTGTTTACCATCCACAACCTGGCCTACCAGGGCATCTTTGACCAGAGAATCCTGGCCATCACCGGCCTGGGCGACAGCTTTTTGCGGCCCCAGATCGGCGAGCGGCCGGGTCAGATCGACCTGCTGAGCCAGGGGATCCTCTATGCCGACGCGGTCAGCACCGTCAGCCCGACCTACGCCCGGGAGATCCTGACCCCCGAGTACGGCGAAGGCTTGGACGGCGTGCTCAAGTATCGCAAGGCGCGGGTGTTTGGCATCCTCAATGGCCTGGATACCGAAGCCTTTGATCCGGCTACCGATCCCCACCTGGCGGCCCGTTACGATCGGGAGAGCCTCGATCGCAAAGTCGACAACAAGCTGGCCCTGCAACGGGAGGGCCAGATGACGGTCGATCCATCGATTCCGCTGGTTGCCATCGTCTCGCGCCTGGCCGATCAAAAGGGGTTCGACCTGCTGGAGCCGATCGTGGAACCCCTGCTGAGCGAAGCAGGAATCCAACTGGCGCTCTTGGGCACCGGCGACCAGCACTATCACGAGCTGTTCCGCCGTCTGGGCGAGCGACACCCCGATCGGACGGCCATCGCCCTGACCTTTGACGTGGCGCTGGCCCAGCGCATCTATGCCGGCGCCGACCTCTTTCTCATGCCCAGTCGCTACGAACCCTGTGGGCTGGGTCAGATGATCGCCATGCGCTATGGCACGGTGCCGGTCGTGCGCCGCACAGGCGGACTGGCCGACACCGTCGCCGACTATGACCCAGCCACCGGAGAGGGCACCGGCTTTGTGTTCGAGCACTATACCTCTCACGCCTGCTTTGCCGCCCTGATCCGGTCCATCGAGGCCTTTCGGCGGCCCGACGAGTGGCGCCGCCTGCAACAGAAGGGCATGGAGGCGGATCTATCGTGGGCGGCTTCGGCCCGCCAGTATATCGAGCTGTACCACAAGGCCCAAGAACTCAAGGCAACCGGCTAATGAATCTGTCATTTAGGTTCTTTATCATGGACAAGAGGATTCAGCCGATGCCCCGGGAGTACAAGAAGAACATCCCGCCCAGGTATATCAGAATGATCAACAGCGCATCGGCTTCCACAAAGAACAGGCGGCGCTCCACCCGAGCGATGTTGCCAATCAGGGCCAAAATGGTGAGCAGCAGCCCCAACATGCCTACCAGGGCAAAGGAGGGATCGATCACCCCCAGGAACCGGCCCGAGGTGTAAAACAGATCAGACACGCCCAGGGCAAACATATTGAACACATTGCTGCCGAACAGGTTGCCCACGGCCATGTCGTAGGCGCCCAGGCGGGCAGCAGTGATGACGGCCACCATTTCGGGCAGCGACGTGACCAACGCCAGCAAAGCAGCCCCTACAAAGCCCGTACTCAGGCCGGTGATCTCGGCGATCTCGGTGCTGGACCGCACCAACCAGGGAGTAACCACCACGAGCACAGCGGTGGCGGCCAAAAAGCCCACCGTCGCCCGCCACAGAGGCATCACTGGTCCCCCAGCCGGCGCCTCCACCGTGGTGCTCGACGCCTGGCCGTTCTGTTGGATCAGGCGGATGCCTGCCACATAAACGAGAATGAGGAGGAGGCTATCCAAGCCCACCCAGCCGATGCTGAGGGAAATGTCGGCCAGGATGAAAAAGACGGCCATGCAGATCATGGCGCTGGCCAGGGCCGCCGTCAGCGCATGGGTCATGGCCACCCGACGCAGAATCCGCGCCTGCTGATTGACCACATCGAGCACAGCCAGCAACAGCATATTGAACATGTTACTGCCCAATAGATTGCCAGCAGCCAGCCCCGGTACCCCTTGATCGAACGAGTTGATGGTCGTCAGCAGTTCCGGCAGGGAGGTTGCCCCAGCCAGGAGCAACACCCCGATAAACATCCCGCCCAAGCGGGTGCGCACGGCGATCACGTCGCCATACTGGGCCAATTTGACGGCTGCCAGCACGAGAATCGCGCTGCTTGCCACAAAGATAATCCAGGCCATCGCAGCGCTCCCCTACCCTTCAGCCGGCGGTCGCTTGTCCAGCCCCCAGGCCGCAGCGACGGGTGTGGCAAAGAGGATGCCGGTATTGGGCCCGCTGAGATCGCCGACCACCAACTCGGTGGCCTCTTTGGCCCGTTCCACGGCGGCCATATCGTCGACCACGGCAAACAGGGTGGTGTGGCCCACCTGATCGGTGCGCAGCAAGCGGCTGAGGCCCAGCATTAGCGGCGCATCGTGGGTGCTGGCCCGGCTGCGCACGCGGTGCACGCCGGTGCTTTCAAGGATGGTGATCCCGCAGATGCCGACGGAGGTCCAGGCCTCCAACACATCGTTCAGCAGGGCAGGATCATCCAGGACAAACCAGATTTGGAACATGCGTATCTCTCAAGCCTCCTTCACAGCGATGATTTTCAGGGTGCGGATGGATGAACTGTGCAACCTCTCTGAGGTTGACCACCTTCATTATACCCTCAGACCCTATGCGGCGCAAGAGATGGCGGGTTGGCGGCCAGAAAAATTTCGCGGCGGAGCCGTGCTGCCGCGTACCCCAAGGCCCCCTGCTAGCCAGCAGCATGAAGTTGACGCCCTGCCGCAACAGCATTATAATACGACGCTTTTTGAGGGGGACTGTAATTATGCTTGTGGAACGAACCGATCTGCGCAATATTGCTATCATTGCCCACGTTGATCACGGCAAGACGACGTTGGTGGATGGTCTGCTCAAGCAGGCGCACGTATTCCGTAGTAACCAGCAGGTAGCCGAGCGCGTGCTGGATTCGAACGATCTGGAGCGGGAGCGCGGGATTACCATTCTGGCCAAAAACACGGCCATCAGCGTGTACGATGCCGACACCGACCAGCAGGTCAAGATCAACATCGTGGACACGCCTGGGCATGCCGATTTCGGCGGTGAGGTCGAGCGGGTGTTGAACATGGTGGACGGGGTGCTGCTGTTGGTGGACGCAGCCGAAGGCCCCATGCCCCAAACCCGGTTTGTCCTCAAAAAGGCGCTGGAGATGGGACACCGCGCCATTGTGGTGATCAACAAGGTGGATCGTCGGCACGCGGACGTAAATCGGGCGCTCAACGAGACATTCGACCTGTTCATCGAGCTGGGGGCCACCGACGCCCAAGCTGACTTTGGCGTGGTCTATACCGTGGCTACGGCAGGCCGGGCGGGCAAGACGCCTGAGCTGGAGGCGGATCTAAAGCCGTTGGTCGACACCATCTTGAGGCAAATCCCCTGTCCGCGAGTGGACATGGACGCGCCGTTGCAGATCTTGGTGACTGCGCTGGACTATGACAATTATCGCGGATTGACGGCCATCGGCCGGGTCCATGCGGGACGCATCACGGCAGGCCAGCCCATGGCTCGCCTCATGGTGAATGGGGAGCAAAAGAAGGAAGCGGCCCGCTACCTGTACGTGCACGAGGGATTGCTCCGGGCCGAAGTCCCAAGCGCAGAGGCCGGCGAGATTGTGGCCATCGCCGGATTGGAGCAGGTGGCCATTGGCGAAACGCTGGCCGACCCCGAACACCCGGTTGCTTTGCCGGTGATCAAGGTGGATGAGCCCACGGTGCGGATGAACTTTGCGGTGAATTCTTCGCCCCTGGCTGGGCGAGAAGGCCGCTGGGGCACCTCGCGCAGATTGCACGAGCGTCTGTTGGAAGAGGTCCGCCACAACGTCTCGCTGCGAGTGGAAGAGACCGACCAACCCGATACGTTCGTCGTCTCGGGTCGCGGTGAGTTGCACCTGGCGATCCTGATAGAGACCATGCGCCGCGAGGGCTACGAGTTTCAGGTCTCGAGTCCCAAGGTGATCTTGCGCCAAGACCAAGATGGCCAGACCCTGGAGCCCTATGAAGAGGTCCACATCCAGACACCGCCCGACACGGTGGGCGCAGTGGTAG
>CAYVLO010000163.1:0-7349 GCA_964452125.1 uncultured Anaerolineaceae bacterium
GACGGTCTCTCTGGCGGGGCGTAGGCGTTTCTGGAATGCCGTCGCCCCTACAATGGGCCTGGAGGATTTCGTGTCATTCGTGGCGGGTCGGGCCCATGCCCGGACGGGGCGACGCATGCGTCGCCCCGTCCGGACCCGATCCGTCCGATCTTCCGCGCCCGGTGGTGTGCTTGTCGTAGGAGTATTACTCGGAAAATGCCTGATAGAGGACGGCCTTGAAATACAAAAACCCCCGTTCTTCCAGCCATTGAAAGTGCCCTTGCAGCCTTTCGTTGATGGCCTCACCGATCTCGGTAGCGCTGGCGGGCATGACGAACCACACGCGCCGGTGGCCCTGAACCATCGTCAAAAGTTCATCCCATTGACCCGGAACGGTCTCGTCAGCGCCGATGTCAAAAAACTGCCAGGGCAGCTCGCTGGAGGGCACGGTGCGATACCAGTCGAAAGGCTGGTGCGGCGCGCCGACAATGAAACTGGACATCACGAGGACACCATCCCCGGGCTGCCGGTTGGATTCGATAAAGGCGATGGCCTCCCGCCACTGCTCTTTTTGAGCATCCCGATAGTATTCGGGTAGCTGGGCCAGGTTGGGCGCCGCCACAAGAAGTGTGAGGAGCGCCAGAGCGACCCAACGCCTCACACGCATGGGCCAAAAGGCAGAGGCCACACCGTCGAGGCCGTGGGCCACCACGAGAGTGCACAATGGTAAAAAGTAGCTCAGATAGCGGTGGTAGAAATGGACCTTGACCGCGAATAGGACGATGGGCGGAACCAAAACCCAGAGGAGGACCAGAGCCACCTGCCGACGGGCTGAGGACAACAACCCGACGAAAAAAAAGACCAAGACCAGCCCCAACCACGCCGGGTGCGATAGCGCCAGCAGCGAACTCGGCAGCTCGTAGGTCCAGGTGGCAATGGGCCGGTCGAACCAGGGGCCGCCCTGGGCGGCCACCAGGGTATTCTCGGTTTCGAGGGTCCATGTGGGGCTTGTAGTCAGCGAGAACAGGTGGCCCCAGCCTGGTCCAAAGGCGACGAGGGCCACCAGGGCGCAGACCGCGGGCGGGAGCAGGCGCCGCGCCACAGCCGCGAATCGGCGGCGGTCGCCCAGGGGCAGGCCCCTGTGGGCTTGAAAGGCATCGGCCAGGGCCACGCCTGCCACGTACAGTCCCTCGCTGGCAAGCACAAAGAGGCCAAAGGGATGGCTGTAGAGGTTCAGGGCCGTCGCCAGGGCAAAGCCCACCCAGGCCCACCGCCGCCCGTCCAGCCCGCGCAGCAAAAAGATGAGCGTCCAGGTGGAAAAGAGCATCTGCCAGGCATAGAAGCGCAACTCCTGGCTGTGATAGAGGGCGTAGGCCGACACGGTGAGCAGCGCGGCGGCGACGAGCCCTTCGGTGCGCCGGTACAAGGTCCGACCGAGGAGGTAGGTGCTCGGAATGAGCAGGACGCCGGCGAGGGCCGGACCCAAGCGCAGGATGAATTCGGATCGACCCAGCGCCAGGCTCAGGTGGGCCACCAGGTGGGGCAGCGGGTTGACCGAGCGCAACACAGTGAGCAGCGGCCGCGATGCCCACAAGGCGGTAAAGGTTTCGTCGTACCAAAAGCTCTCGTGGCCCAGCCGGTAGAGGCGCAATGCCGCCGCCAGGAGGGTCAGGCCGAGGAGGATGATCAGGGCAGTCCTGCGCGAAATGGAAGGCTCGTCTGCCTCGGCTGCACCGGTGTCGCGCGGCCCAGGGGTTTTCGGAAAGAGGCGGATTGACAACAGCGACAAGAGCCCCAGTAGAGCCACCACCACCAGGGTCAGACCGATGTTCTCCACGATCACAATATAGTCGAGAATGGTCAGAAGCAGCAGGCTCAGAGTTAGCATGGCCGCCAGTATGACCAGTTTCCATCGGGCGAGTTGTGGGTCTTGATGATTGGGGGTCACTTAACCTCCCCACCTGATCTCTGTCAAGCAGATGCGATGCTCGTCACGCACAGTCAGCACACCGTTTCCTTCATTCCTACCCCAGCTCATTCCCAATGAGTCATGTTCCAGAGACTACTCATCGCGACCCGAGGAGTAAACTTTGTAACCTTGCCACAATCTGCTGCGCTGTCCGCCCATCCCACTCTGCACCGCGCCGACCCGTGCTTCGCGCTCTGCGCGAACGGCTCGGGCATGAGCCCACGATCAGGTGACAATCGGGCTGCGGCAGGCCCAGATCCTGGAAGACGACGCGCGACAAGTTATCGTCATAGTGCTGATGTGGAGCAGGACCTGTTGATACCATTCAGGGTACCTTGCCATTTCGGCCATGATGGACGCCGTCTTTATAAAGATGCTCAAGAACTTGTACAGACTGGCAAAAAGAGGAGCAGATCAATGCCTGTCCCATCAATTGCGCCGCTCCATGGCCAGGACTCGGTCCAGCAATTCCCCAAGTTGTCTGGTCAGCTCCCGCCTGTTGAATGCGTCCTCAAACACTGCGTTTCTCTGTACACCAGTCGACCCAGCCTTCCAGCTTTGATAGCATCTTTCAATCGAGTCTGCCACTTCGTCAGCAGAAAAAGAGGTGACAATGTATGCTTGCGGTGCATGTTCGCGGAGGAATGCCACATTATTACCTTCTGGGGCAACGGCTAGAATCGGCAACCCCGTCCTGATGTATTCAAAGGTCTTGCCTGCAATGGGCGTGCATCGCATATTGGTGGCGCCTTGCATCACAAGAAGCATCTGCGCTCGATGAATCTCTCGAATGGCATCCCGTTGCGCCATCCTGCCCAGGAATTCTACCCTGTCGCCGATCTGATACTCGGCTGCTAGGCCCAGTATATCTCCGGTGGCGCTTCCCATCAACACCAGCTGGATTGCCCTATCAGCTAGCTGCTGCAGCGCTTCAAACAGGACATGGGGCATTCTTGACGCGGAGAGAGTGCCGGCTGAGGCGATTGTAAATCGATCGAACGCAGTGGGCCTTGATCTCGGAAAATCCTCTTCATCAAAACCATTATACAGTGTCTGGATCTTGGAGGCAAGAAACCGGTATCTCGCGATATACTCGTCCGTGTTCCCCGGCGACGTCGTGATCAAGAAATGGATTCTTCTCATCACGTACGATTCCAGAAATTTGGATATCCACCTCGGACCTCGGCTGTAGGGGTTGAAGGACCAGGCGTCGCGAAAGTCAGCCACAACCGGGATGTTACATCTCTGACTTACATGGACGGCCACCAGAGAGGCCACGAAAGGATCGCAATTAGCCAGAATGATGTCTATCCCTTCGCGCTCGACAATCTCTGTCGCTGCCCGGATTGCCGCCGGGAGCCAAAGATAGGAGCTGACAATCGGGTGTCCTCGGACCTCACAGCCGGGTGTCGCCGCAAAAAACTGGGGACCTCCCGGGCCCTGTGGTGTATCCGGTAGCTGGACAGGCGTAGTGAGGACCACGGGCTGCCATCCGAACTGGGGAAGATACTTGACAAACTTCTGGACCCGTACGGCCCCCCCTACGTTGGTGGGGTGCCCATAGTAGTAGCTGATGATAAGGACTTTTTTCATGATCTGTTGTTCCCTGTACAACACATCCCTCCACATCCATCACAGCGATACCCTTCGCCGAAAGCCGCAGAGTGACACTGTCCAGAGTCGGACGGGTTATGGCCGGGACGATGGTCGGTCCGCGAAAGTGGCCCCAGCTTTCTGACATTATAACAAACAGCGGGCTAGACGCCAATACGCCTCAAAGATCGAACTCAAGAACGACACCAGTCGCGCTTCGAGAGTGCCTTCCGTAGTTCCTCTCCCCAGGGTGAGCGCGTGGGCACTGAGCAGGGTTTTGTCTGAACATACCCTGGAGGTCTGAATCGCCCGTCTCTTTTCCCGGATGGGTCCTAGATTCCGCATCACCGAACCCCACGCCTGCAAGTAGGGCCTGACCACCCGCCTCCTCACAGCAAAAAGGATCGTCACCAACTCGAACAGCAGGAGGGCCGGCGCGATCACCAGGAGGGTGCGCAGAGCGTAGAGCTTGAGGATAATGAACCAACGGTTGCGAAAGACATAGAAGGCCCTTCTGCTCGAATACTGGACCTCACTGGCCGAAAGCCCCGCAACGCCCCCGGTCAGATACTTGTGATGCACTATCGACAACGGAACTACCAGGCATCGGTAGCCGAGCATGCGGTTCCGCAGGCAGAAATCCAGCTCTTCGAAATTGTAGAAAAAATCAGGATCGAAAAACGGCCTGCTTTCGATCCTCGATTTGTCGATCAAACAGGATGCGCCCCCTATCGCTCCTACCTCCACCGGGGCGGATGCGAGCATCTCGGAGGCTCGGCTTCCGGCGTTTCGTTGCGTCGGCATGCCCACAAAGTGGGCCTCATTCCCGTCACTGCCAATGATCCCGGGCCGTTCGTACACCAGGATACGCGAAGAGCAGATGGCGGGGTCCGGGCTCTCCGCCATCGCCTCTCCCAGGGCCATGAGCCAGCCTTTCTCCGCCACGATGTCGTTGTCAAGAAGGCAAACCCAGGCCGTCTGAGCTGCCTCGATGCCGGCGTTGCGAGCCGCAGCGGGGCCCTGGTTTTCAAGCAGCCGGATCACCTTGACCCACGGAAACTGCTCCTGGACAAACGCTACGCTGCCATCGGTGGAGCTGTCATCCACCAAGATCACCTCATGGATCGGCCCCTCGGCCTCCTGCACCGAACGCAAGCACGCTTCCAGGTGCTGCTTGCCATTGTAGTTAATGACCACGACCGTCGTTGGCTGTATAGTCTCGTCTTCTCGATAGTTCAAGAGAGGACCTTTCGGCACTCTGCCAGGCCGCCGGTTGCCAGCTCCGCGAACATCTCCAAATACCGCTCGGCCGCCGCCTCCCACGAGAACAGCGCCGCCCGCGCCCGCGACCCCTCGCCCATCGCCCGGGCCAGCGCCCGATCCCGGGCCAGGCGGGCCAGTCGCCCCACCAGTCCCTCCACGTCGCCCCAGTCAAAGGCCAGGCCGTTGACCTCCTCCTCGACCAACTCGGCCGTGCCGCCGGTGCGCGTCACCACCACCGGCAGACCGGCCGCCATCGCCTCCAACGTAGCCACGCTCATGCCCTCGTTGAAGGAGGCCAGCACAAAGACGTGGGCCGCGGCATAGTGGTGGCCAATCTCCTCGCGGGGAACATAGCCCAGGAACCGAACGCGGCCTTCCATGCCCAGGGCCTGCACCTGAGCCTCGTAGGCGGCGCGGGCGTCGCCCGTGCCCACCAGGTCCAGGGTGACCTCGATCCCCTGGTCCACGAGCCCCTTGACGGCATCGATGAGGTGACGCTGCCCCTTGCGCTCGATGAGGCGGGCCACGCACAACAAGCGGAGCGGGCCCCCATCGGGGATGGGCGGGCCCGGCGCAAAGGCATCGAGGTCGACGCCGTTGGGTACCAGGGTGATGGGCGCGCGGTCGTCCACGGCGCGGATCATGGCCGCCTCGCCCTCGCATTTGGCCACCACCGTCTCGGCCCCGCGCCAGATGGCGCGCACCAGCGGCTTGAGGACGGGATAGAGCCGGGCGTAGCGCTCTTCGAATCCCGGGATATCGGGCCCCGATACGCGGACGAGGTAGCGCAGCCCGGTCAGGCGGCGCAAGGCCAGGGCCACGCCGCCGGCCGGCACAGCGCTCCAGGCAAAGCCCAGATGGTAGGGTCGGGTCCGATGCAGCCGCAGGGCCGCGGGCAGGGCGCGCGCGGCGTAGGCGCTCAGCTCGCGATTGGACGAGTGGTGGATGTCCCGGTTGTTCACCGGCACCTTAAAGATGTGCACCCGCTCGGCAAACTGCTCGAATTGGGACTCCTTGCCCAGCGCCGAGGTCACCAGGTCGATCTCTAACCAGGGCGCCTGGGCAAAGCGCGCCAGGAGCGCCTGATTGACCGTCCCGGTCCCGCCGCCGAGGGGAGGGAACTCGTTGTTCAGCATGAGGAGGCGCAGGGGCCGGTCCGTCACGACTCAAAGCCCTCTTTTTCGGCCACAATGAAGATGGGCCGGCTCTTGACCTCGTCGAAAATGCGGCCCACGTACTCGCCCATGATGCCGATACTGATCAGTTGCACTCCGCCCAGGAACAGGACCGAGATGATAATGCCGGCAAACCCGGCCGGATCCCGGTGGCCCGCCAGGCGCAGGATCAGGTAATACAGGCCCACCACCAGGCTGCCCAAGGATACGACAAAGCCCATCGTGGACGCCACCCGCAGGGGTACGTAGGAAAAGGAGACCAGGCCGTCGACAGCCAGGCGCAGCAACTTCCAGAAATTGTACTGGCTGCGGCCCGCGTGCCGCGCCTGCCGATCATACGGCACCCCGGTCTGGCGAAAGCCCACCCAGGTGCGCAGCCCGCGCACAAACCGGTTACGCTCGGGCAGGGCATTGAGCTGGTCGACCACGCGCCGGTCCATCAGGCAGAAATCGCCGGCGTCGAGGGGCATGTCGACGGCGGCGACGCGGTGCAGCAACCGGTAAAACAAGGCGTAGGCCACGCGCATGGTCACCGATTCCCGGCGGTGGCGGCGGATGGCATACACCACGTCATAACCCTCCCGCCAGCGGCTCAGCAGTTCGGGGATCACCTCTGGCGGATCTTGCAGGTCGGCGTCCATGACCACGACCGCCCGACCGCTTGCGTGGGCCAGCCCGGCGGTCAAGGCTGCCTGGTGGCCAAAATTGCGCGCCAGGCGAAGGTACTTGACGCGCGGATCCTGCCGGCGCAGTTGTTCGATCTCGGCCAGGGTCCCGTCGGCGCTGCCGTCATCCACCAGTACGATCTCGTAGGGCAGGCCCTGGGCGGTGAGGACCCCGGTCAGGCGTTCGTACAGGGTCGGGAGGTTGGCCTCTTCGTTAAAGGTGGGCACCACCACCGAAACCTCGAGTTCCTGCGGGCACGAAACGTGGATGGCAAAGGGGTGGCCCAGCGCGGACGCAAATTCGTGGCACGAGTCAACGGCAGAGTCCAGGTCTGCGCTGTGCTCGGGCCCAACGGTGATCTCGACCAGAACCCTTTGTGCATCGGCCAACGACACAGGGTACCCTCCGTAGGCTAGGATCGGCGTGGAGGTTCAGACCCGTCCCTTCGGCTCACCCGCTTCCAGGCTCGTGCAAGCCTCACAGCAAGGCCTCGGGATTGCCCAGGGATAGGACCCCAGCGGCGTCGATTCCCTCACCCCGAACCAGGTTCTCCCACTCTGCCAGAAGCGATACAGAACAGGAGGGAGTTGCCTGCTCAGTATAGCACAAAAGAGGAAGGCAAGCAAGTGCTCGGACGGGGCGACGCATGCGTCGCCCCTACGATGCGCAGTCGTAAGGGGATGTGTAGGGGCGCCCCACAAGCA
>CAYVLO010000164.1:0-7270 GCA_964452125.1 uncultured Anaerolineaceae bacterium
CGGCCACATCGAGGGGCGTGTACAGCCTCTCGACCGGCTCGCTCGACGTCGTCGTGAACGTCTCTTTGCGCTCGGGGTGCTTGGTCAGGGTGGGATGAAGCGTTTCCTGCTCCCATTGGCGCTTGCGCGCCCGGAGCGCTGCGAGTTTGTCGCGGTCAAACATGGTCGCCTCCTTGCCAACACTGTCTTGACGCTGCCCAAAAAGAGCGACGGGGCAGCCGTGCCTTGCGTTCCACGTTCAGAACTCGATCCCCTTCCTTGCCTGGATGCCCCGATCGTAGGGATGCTTGATCTTGCACATCTCGGTCACCAGGTCGGCTCGCTCGAGAATGTCGGGATGGGCGCCCCGGCCCGTCAGAATCAGCTCCACATCGTCCGGTCGGGCGTCGAGCAGGGCCAGGACCTCGTCCAGTTCCAACAGCCCATACGCCAGGGCGACGTTCACCTCATCCAGCACGACCAGATCGGCGGCCTTGTCGGCCAACACATGGCGGGCATGGGCCAGGGCCTCGGCCGCCCGCTGACAGTCCTCGGCCTCGGGATGGTCAGGATGGACCCATCCGCTGCGGCCAAAAGGGCGGATCGTCACAGTGGGCAAGTGGTCGATGCTCGCGAGTTCGCCATAGCCGGGCCAGCCCTTCATAAACTGGATAATTTCCACCCGCAGGCCGTGACCGGCAGCCCTCAAGGCCAGGCCCAGGGCCGCCGTGGTCTTGCCCTTGCCCTCTCCGGTATAGACCTGGACCAACCCCCGTTCCAGGGTCATTCCCGCTCGTGCTCGACCAGTTCGATGAGGACCCCGTGGGCGCCCTTGGGATGGATAAAGGCCACGCGTCCGTGGGCGCCGGGCCGCGGCGCCTCATCGATGAGGGGCGCGCTGTGGGCCTTGAGCCGGGCCAGGGCCGCCTCGATGTCCTCTACCTCGAGACAGATGTGATGGATTCCCTCGCCGCGCTTTTCCAGGAACTTGGCCGTCCCGGTATCGTCGGTGAGGGGCTGCACCAACTCGATGTTGCTCTCGCCCACGGGCAGGAAGGCGACCTGTACTTTCTGGTCGGGCGCCTCCACGACTTGACTGAGCGATAGGCCCAGAGCGCTCTCGTAGAACCCCAGCGCTTGTTGAATATCGCGTACGACGATGCCGATATGGTCGATCTTGGTCATGGTCTCCTCAGTGTATCGATCAGATGGGGGCAGAACGGGAAATCGACCGTCTGCCCTCGGTCTGGATTGGCTCGATGAATCCCGAACTCTTGTTGCTAATAGGACCGGTCCCACTCGCTCTCGATCTGGCGTTTCCGCAGGGCGGATGGCAGCGGCGGGCCGGGCCGGGATTCCATCCAATCGAAACCAGGCTCGCCGGGAGCGGATTGCGGCGCTGCGGCCTTACCCGAACCTACTTGCCGGCGTTCTTTGGCCGGAGCGCCCGGCCCCTGAAACAGAGCCTGGAGTTCAGCCAGAAGGGGAAAGGCCCGGTTGATGCCAAAAAGGACGCGGTTCCCCTCTGCGGCGCGCCCCAGCAGGCCGATGTCGACCAGGCGCTGCACTTCCCGTTGTACGGCGCGGATCGGTTGGCCAGTTTCGCGCTCGATCTCGCGCTGGTAAAACTGCTGCTCGGGATGGAGCAGGAACAGGCGCAGGATCTCGACCCGCGCCGCCGAGGAAAACAGGGTTTCCAGTTCTCCGGACATCGAACAACCCTCCTCTCCCGACGAACCACCCTCCGTCTAAAATGCGCGGAAGGCCTGATGTTCGCCAAAGACGCCCCGCAGGATTTGGCAGATCTCGCCCAGCGTGGCGTACTTTTCCACAGCGTCCAGGATCAGGGGCAGCAGGTTCTCACTGCCGCGAGCGCCCTCTTCCAACCGGGAAAGGGCCGCCGACACAACCTCGGCATCCCTGCGCGCCCGCAGGGCCTGGAGCCGCTGGGTTTGGCGCTCTCCCACCGCCGGGTCGACCCGCAACAGGTCCAGACTCAGCTCTTCCTGAGTTTGGAAGCGGTTGACGCCGACGACGATCTTTTCCTCGGCATCCACGGCCCGCTGCCAGCGATAGGCGCTCTCCTGGATCTCGCGCTGAACATAGCCTTGCTCGATGGCACGCAAGGCGCCGCCCAGAGCGTCGATTTTGGCAATATACTCGGCAGCCCGCTGTTCGATCTCATCCGTCCAGGATTCGACCAAATAGCTGCCGGCCAGGGGATCGATGGAATCGGCCACGCCGCTTTCATAGGCGATAATCTGCTGGGTCCGCAGGGCGATTTGCACCGCTTCCTCGGTGGGCAGGCTCAGAGCCTCGTCCCGGGAATTGGTGTGCAGGCTTTGGGTGCCACCCAGCACGGCCGCCAACGCCTGTAAGGTGACGCGGATGGTGTTGTTCTCCGGCTGCTGGGCGGTCAGCATCGAGCCGGCCGTCTGGGTGTGAAAGCGGAGCATCCACGACTTGGGATCCTGGGCGCCAAACCGCTCGCGCATGATCTGCGCCCACAGCTTGCGGGCCGCCCGGAACTTGGCCACCTCTTCCAACAGATCGTTGTGCGAATTGAAAAAGAAGGACAGCCGCGGAGCGAAATCGTCGACGGCCAACCCCGCATCCAGGGCCGCCTGGACGTAGGCAATGGCATTAGCCAGCGTAAAGGCGACCTCCTGCACCGCCGTTGAGCCCGCCTCGCGGATGTGGTAGCCGCTGATGCTGATGGTGTTCCAGCGGGGCACGTATTCGTTGCAGTAGCGGAACAGGTCGGTGATGAGCCGCATGGAGGGCTCGGGCGGAAAGATGTAGGTGCCCCGGGCGATATACTCCTTCAGAATGTCGTTCTGCACGGTGCCCTGCAGCTTTTTCGAATCAACCCCCTGTTTTTGGGCGACGGCGATGTACATGGCCAAAAGCACCGTGGCTGGGGCATTGATGGTCATGGAGGTAGAGACCTTGTCCAACGGGATCCCGTGGAACAGCCGCTCCATATCCTCCAGGGAGGAAATGGCCACGCCCACCTTGCCCACCTCACCGGCAGCCAGGGGATCATCCGAGTCGTAGCCGATTTGGGTCGGCAGGTCAAAGGCCACCGAAAGCCCGGTCTGGCCCTGTTCCAGGAGGTACTTGTAGCGGGCGTTGGTTTCGGCAGCGCTGCCAAAGCCCGCGTACTGGCGCATGGTCCAGAATCGACCGCGGTACATGGTGGGCTGGACGCCCCGGGTAAAGGGATAGTCGCCGGGGAAGCCCAGATCCCGCGCATATTGAATATTCAGATCGGCAGGGGTATAGATGCGCTCGACCGGGATGCCCGATTCGGTCTGGAATTCGGGTTGGCGTTCGGGAAAGCGCTTCAGCGTCGATTGCAGGGTCGTCGCCTCCCACTGGCGTTTCAGTTCGTCAATTGGTTCGTCTGACACGGTGATATTCCCTCGTCTTTATGAGCACTCCAACGGCGTCTCTGAATCAAGGGCGCCGTATGGGCAGGTTTCTTGTCTGCAAAGCGCCGCGCTATTCGATCTCGACCAGCAAGGCACCCATCTCTACGTCCTGACCCGGCTGGGCATGGATCGCCTTGACCACCCCCTCAATGGGGGTCTTGAGTTCATTCTCCATTTTCATCGCTTCCAGGATGCAGACGACATCGCCGGCCGCAAGAGAATCGCCTTCCGACACCAGAAGCCGCAGGATCTTGCCCGGCATGATGGCCGTGATGGCCCCTTTTCCGGCTGACGGCCGGGCTGCCCGGCGGCCCACCGGTTCTGCACCCAAGCCTTCCACACCAAATTCGTGGGCGATGCCGCTGACGATAGCCCGCGACTCTTCCAGCTTCACGTCGTACGCCGTCCCATCGACGAGAACCCGGTCGCCTTCAAAGCCGATCACAAAGGGCTGGCCGTTGACCAGGACCGAGTTGCCGTCCATGGCGATCTTGTAGGCCACGCCGTCGAACGTTAGCGTAAACTCCACCGATCCTTGCCTCATCGCTGCCCTCCCGCCCCGTCGATCAGCCCAGCCCATCGCCGGCCCATCGGTCGCCACGAGTTTTTCCAGGGAGAGGCGGCTTTAGCTGGCCTCTCTTCCGCGGCAGCCGGTTTGCGCTCCTGCCTTTGGACGATCAGGGCTGCCACAGCCGCGACGAGGGCTTCGCGCGCGCTGCCGCCGGCCTGCCTGCGCTCCAGAAAGGGCCTCGCAACCTGGGGGAAAAGGGCATAGCTGATCACATCCTCTTCGCTCTCGGCCAGGTCGCCGATCTCGGCGCGAGCCCGATCCATCGCCGGTGGGATCAGGTCGGCGGGCCGGCAGTCGATCGGTTCTTCGTCGCCAATGATCTTGCGCTTGATCTCGGGATCGATGGGCGCGGGAGGACGCCCATAATAACCGCGAACATAGTTTTGGATCTCGGCCGGGACCACCTTGTAACGTTCGCCCAGCACGACGTTGAGCGTGGCCTGCGTGCCCACCAACTGACTGGTGGGGGTGACCAGCGGTGGGTAGCCCAATTCCTGGCGCACCCGCGGCACTTCTTCCAACACCTCCGGGTAGCGGTCTTCGGCGCCCTGCTCGCGGAGTTGGGAGACCAGGTTGGAAAGCATGCCGCCCGGCACCTGGAATTGGAGGACGTTCACGTCCACGCCTTTCAATCCGCTCTCAAAGGCCGCGTATTTTTTCCGTACCTCGGCGAAATAGTTGCTGATATGAGCCAACCGGCTCAGGTCCAGGCCCGTATCGCGGGGCGACTCTTGAAGGATACGCACCAGGGTCTCGGTCGGCGGCTGGGACGTGACCATCGCCAGGGAGGAAATGGCCGTGTCCACAATGTCCACGCCCGCCTCGATGGCTTTGAGCACGGTGGCCATGGCCATGCCGCTGGTATAATGGGTGTGGAGATGAACCGGGATCTGGATGGCGGCCTTGAGCTGGCTCACCAACTCGTGGGCCACGTAGGGAGACAGCAGCCCCGCCATGTCCTTGACGCAGAGCACGTCGGCCCCCATGTCTTCAAACGTGCGGGCCATTTCCACAAAGGCCGATACGCTGTGCACCGGGCTGATGGTGTATGAGATGGCCATCTCGGCGACGCCGCCCTCGCGCTTGACAAACTCCATCGCTCGGCGCATGTTCCGAATGTCGTTCAAGGCATCAAAGATGCGAAACACGTCGATGCCGTTGTCGTGGGCCTTGACCACAAAGCGCTCCAGCACATCGTCGGGGTAGTGCTTGTAGCCCACCACATTTTGCCCGCGCAGCAGCATCTGAAAAGGGGTGTTGGGCATTTCGGCCTTGAGCTTTCGGATCCGTTCCCACGGATCCTCGTTCAGAAAGCGCATGGCCGAATCAAAAGTGGCCCCGCCCCACATTTCCACCGACCAGTAGCCTACCTTATCCAGCTCTCCGGCAATGGGCAGCATGTCGTCGGTGCGCATTCGCGTGGCGAGAAGGCTTTGGTGAGCGTCTCGAAGGATGGTGTCACAGATTCGAACAGGCACAGGATCCATGAAGCGTCTCTCCTATTCGGCAAACAGATCGGCCGCTTTGAACAGCAAAACCAGCGCTTCGCCCTCTGCCCTCGAGCGGTGCCGTTCGCCCGCCCGGACCACAAGGGCTTCTCCGCACCGCACAGGGACACTGGGGCCGTCGTAATAGTCGATCAGGATCTCCCCTTCCAATACCACGTACATCTCATCCTTGGCGTGCTCGTGAAAGCGATGGGTTCCCTGAAAGCGGCTAAGATAGGCGCAATAATCATCAACTCTTCCCAATACGGTGTGGGTAAAGGGCTGGGTGAGCAGCGCTGCGGATTCGGCAATACGGGTCTTTTGTTCGGGCATCTGCCTTTTCTCCTTCCGGCACACCTGTCCGCGTCTGTCCTCAAAAGTTACAGGGGGATGTTGCCATGCTTCTTGGGCGGATTGGTATCCCTTTTGTTCTGGAGCATTTCCAGCGCCTCGATCAATCGGGCCCTCGTTTCGCGGGGCTCGATCACGTCGTCGATGTAGCCCCGTTCGGCAGCCACAAAAGGATTGGCAAAGGTTTCCCGGTATTCCCTCACCAGCCGCTCCCGCTCGGCATCGGGGTCCTCTGCCTCGGCAATCTGCTTGCGAAATATAATGTTGACGGCTCCATCGGGCCCCATGACGGCGATCTCGGCAGAGGGCCAGGCATAGCTGATGTCGCCGCGAATGTGTTTGGAACTCATCACGTCGTAGGCGCCGCCGTAGGCTTTGCGGGTGATGATCGTGATCTTGGGCACGGTCGCCTCGCAGTAGGCATAGAGCAGCTTGGCCCCGTGGCGGATGATGCCGCCCAGTTCCTGGGTCACCCCGGGTAGAAAACCGGGCACGTCTTCAAAGGTAACAATCGGCACGTTAAAGCAGTCACAGAATCGGACAAAGCGCGCCGCCTTGGTGCTCGAGTCGATATCGAGCACGCCGGCCAAGATCTTGGGCTGCTGAGCCACAATCCCCACGGCAAACCCGCCCAGCCGGGCAAATCCGACGAGGATATTCCCGGCCCAATGCTCCTGGACCTCGAAAAAGTCCCCGTCATCCACCACGCGGCGGATCACATCTTTCATGTCGTACGGTTTGTTGGGGTTGTCGGGTAGGATGTGGTCCAGCTCTTCATCGGCCCGGTCGCGGGGATCGCTGGTGGGCACAAAGGGGGGATCTTCCAGATTGTTTTGGGGCAGGTAACTCAGGAGCTTCCGGATCTGGTAGATGCAGTCGTCCTCATCCTCGGCTGCAAAGTGGGCCACGCCGCTGCGGGCGTTGTGCACCATCGCCCCCCCCAGATCCTCCGAAGTGACCTCCTCCCTCGTGACGGCCTTGATCACGTCGGGGCCGGTGATGTGCATAAAACTGGTGTTTTTGACCATCAGGATAAAGTCGGTCATGGCCGGCGAATACACGGCCCCCCCAGCACAGGGTCCCATGATGGCGCTGATCTGGGGGATAACGCCAGAGGCCAGCACATTGCGCAAAAAAACGTAGGCGTAGGCGGCCAAACTGACGACCCCCTCCTGGATGCGCGCGCCCCCCGAGTCGTTCAGGCCGATGAGGGGTGCGCCGTTCTTGATAGCCAGGTCCATGATCTTGCACACCTTTTCGGCGTGGACCTCGCCCAGGGAGCCGCCAAAGACGGTAAAGTCCTGGCTGAACAGATACACCAGGCGACCCTCGATCTTGCCCCAACCGGTGACCACGCTGTCGCTGAGGTACTTTTGCTGCTCGATGCCAAACCCCACGGTGCGGTGGGCGACAAAAGTGTCCAGTTCGCGAAAGGTGCCCGGATCCAA
>CAYVLO010000165.1:0-7134 GCA_964452125.1 uncultured Anaerolineaceae bacterium
TGGGGGCCTCGGCAGGCCCCCACAAAGAATCCCACCGACTTGTATTTACAACCCGCGATTAGGCAGGTTGCCCGGCCGATAGGGTGCGGGTTCGGACATGGCCGACAGTGACTGTCGGCCGACAGCGACTATCGATCAGCAGAGACCGCTGATCTCAAGGTCGCAAGGCAACACGAGGGCAGGAAAGCGCATTGGTGACTGGAGTGAAAGAGAGAGCCTCAACGCCGGTTGGGGACAAGGTCACACTCGCCGAGATGGAGCTTGTCCACAGCCTATCCTGGTTGGTGGATCTGCGCTGGCTGGCAAGCGTAGCGGTCCTTTTGGGTACAGCCCTTGCCGTCCACCTCCTGCAGCTTCCGGTTCGGGCGACCTTTTTGTATCTGTTGGGCATTTGGCTTTTGGCCACCAACGTCGTGTACGGCTGGGTTTTGCGCCGCCTCGAAGGCCAAGCGGCCATGCCCATCAACACCTACCAGTGGTTTGCCCGCATCCAGATCGGCTTCGATTGGTTGGCCACCACGGTTTTGGTTCACCTGACGGGTGGGATCGAAAGCCCGATTATTCTTTTCTTTCTTTTTCATATCATTATCTCCTCATTGTTACTTCCTCACGACCGTGGCTTTTTGTACGTCGGGTTGGCCCCGGTGTTGGTGGGGGGTGTGGCCCTGGCCGAGTACCAGGGCTTAGCGCCCCACGTTTCCCTGTATGGCACAGCCCTGCACACAAACGCGCTGTATATTCTCGGACGGCTCTTTTTTTTCACGGGCGCCTGCTACGTCACCGCCTATGTATCGATGACCATTTCCCGCCGATTGCGCCGGCGAGAGGATCAATTGGCCGCCCTGTATCGGAGCCTGCGGGTGACCACCACGACCCTCGAGCTAGCCCACGTCTTGGATCGCCTGGCAGAGGCCACCACGGGGGCGTTGCGCTGCAAGGCGGCTTCGATCCGCCTGTTGGATCGAGCAGGTAGCCACCTGGAACTGACCGGTTCCTACGGCCTGAGCGAGGCCTATCGGTCGAGAGAAGCAACAGAGGTGACCCGTTCCCGGATCGACCAGGAGGTCCTACGGGGCAAGCCGTTGCACATTGCCGATGTCCTGCGCGACGATCGCGTCTATCAGCCGGAACAGATGGCCCAGGAAGGAATCCGCACCCTGCTCATTGCCCCGCTGATGGGCAAGACCGGGCCCATTGGCGTGCTCCGGGCCTATGGGGGGACCGCCCATCGCTTTTCGGAGGACGAAACCGAGTTCTTGACCGCCATTGCCGCCCAGGGAGCGGTAGCCATTGAAAACGCCCAGGCCTTCCACCTTTTGGAAGAGCTGGACAGCACCAAATCCCACTTTGTGCGCATGGTCACCCACGAGCTTCGCTCGCCAGTGAGTGTTTCTTTGAGCCTCCTCACGTTGCTTGAGCGGGGTTATGCGGGCGAATTGACCCCCCAGCAGGCCGACTTTGTGACGCGCGCGCGGCGCCGAATCGGCTCTCTCCAATCGTTGATCGACGACCTGTTAGATCTGGCTGCGGGCAAGGTAGAGGCGCTGGTGACCGATACCCGGAGTCGGGTCTCGTTGGCATCGGTGATGGAGCGGGTCCGGGCCCGACACGAACCCCCGGCGGTGGAAAAGGGGATCGAGCTGGTCTTGGAAGAGCCCGAGGACGATCTGACGGTCTGGGGCGATCCAGAGGAGCTGGATCGCCTGGTGGACAATCTGGTCAGCAATGCCGTCAAATACACGTCCCAGGGCAGGGTACGCCTGGCCCTCGAGCGGGCGGGGGATTGGGCCCGCATGACGGTCCAGGACACGGGGCTGGGCATTCCCCAAGAGGCCTTTCCCCACCTATTCCAAGAGTTCTATCGGGCGCCCAACGCCCGGGAGGTGGAGGAAGCGGGAACCGGGCTGGGCCTGGCCATTGTCAAGGATCTGGTCACGCGCTATGGCGGCGAGATTTCTGTCGAGTCGACGCTGGGGCAAGGGACGACGGTTACCGTCTTGTTGCCCTTGGCAGGCGAGGTCGCTCTGTGAGCTGGACCGCTGGGGGAGGGCTTTTCGCCTTACCTCGGTACAGGCCGACACGTACAATGGGCTAAAGGATCGACGAACATTTAGAAAGGAATAGGGCATATGCAACATGATCTGCGATTGACCATTTTCTGGGTAGTCCATTTGCTCATGTTGGGCCTTTTCTGCGCCGAGCTGATCTGGGTCCTATCGGTGTGGTTCAAGGCTCGGGTACCGGGCCTGCCGGCGGATGCCCCCCGCTGGCAAAAGTTCAAAGCGGTGATCCGGCTCTCGGTGAGCCTGCTTTTGAGCCGTAGGATCTGGATTCTGCTCAAGGCCCTGGTGGTGGACGGCATGGTCCACCGGCGCCTGGCTGCCAAGGATCGGCGGCGTTGGGCGACGCACATGGCTGTCTTTGGCTCGTGGTTGGTGCTGGGCATCTTTTCGACCCTCACCGGCGTGTCCGTCGAGATCCTGCCCTTGTTGGGTATGTCGCCCGATGAGGTCGTCGCCATCCCGTTGTTGGGTCAGCTCTATCATGCCGACGTGGGATGGGTGGCCTTGGTCAACGATCTTTTGGGACTGGTCACCCTGGCGGGCATGGCCCTGATCCTCTGGCGCCGCTATGGGGCCAAGGACCCCCAGTTGCGCACCATGCCGGCCGATACGGTCATTTTGGTCCTGATGACGCTGATCGTCCTGGGCGGCTTTCCCACCGAGACCTTCCGTCTGTTGGCCGACTATACTCAGCCGGGGGGCGTGTTTGCCCCAGCGCCCACCCTGATCGCTCTGGAAAAGTTGCCGCTTGGGTTGTACGACGTCTGGGGGCCTCAGTGGGGATTTGTCGGATATTTGCCGGCGGTGGTTCTGGGTGCGCTGAAACTGGAACCGGGGGTTTGGGAGGTGTTTCACAACCTCTTTTTCTGGAGCCACTTTGTCACTGTGACGGCGCTGCTCTTCCTGCTGCCCTTTAGCCGATTCTTCCACGTGATCATGAGCCCGGTGATCGTGGCCTACAACACGATGCTTGCCACCGATGCCTCGCACGGCAGCGCGATGGCCCGTCAGGAAAGGCCACAGCCCGCATCACAAGGAGGAGAGAACCTGTGAACACACCAAAGGCACGGAAACGGATCGATCTGGCAAACTTTACCTTCCGCCAGATGATGGAAATGGAAGCCTGTACCCGCTGCGGCGATTGCATCGATGCCTGCCCAACCTTTACCGAGGTGTTGAGCGAGGACATCCATCCCCTGCAAAAGATTGCCAAAACGAAAAGCCTGTGGAAGGCGGATCACCTGGGGGTGGTGGCGCGTCTGTTTGGAATTCGGCCGGCCACCGAGGAAGAGTTGGCCGCCTATAGCCGGGGGGTGTACCAATGCACCCTTTGCGCCCGCTGCCATGTGGTCTGCCCGGTTCAGATCGACACCCGGCCTTTGTGGCTTTCGATGCGGGAACAGTTGGTCGATTGGGGCCTTTACCCCGAGACCTTTGATGTGCTCAAAGAGCGGGTGACCACCCAGCACAACATCTCGGGCGAGGACAATGCCCAACGCATGGTGTGGACGGAGAACATGGAGCGGCGGCCCGAGGGCCTGGATGGCCGGGTGGGCGCCGAGACCGTCTACTTTGCCGGCTGTGTCGGCTCGATGTATCCGCGGGTGTATGGCATCCCCCAGAGTTTCATCCAGATCCTGGAGGCGTCGGGCGAGAATGTGACGACCCTGGGCAGCGGCGAGTGGTGTTGTGGGTTCCCTTTGCAGATTGCCGGTATGGGTCGCGAGGTGGCTGCGCTGGCCCGGCACAATGTGGAGGCGGTGCGGGCTATCGGCGCCCGGCGGCTGGTGACGACCTGCCCTTCCTGCCAGCACACCTGGCGCGATGAATACCCCCACCTGTTGGGCGAGCCCCTCGGCTTTGAGGTGCTGCACTCCACCGAACTGATCGCCGCCCTTATCGACGAGGGCAAGATCCACCTGCACGAGTTTGCTCAGCCCGTGACCTACCACGATCCCTGCGACCTGGGCCGGACGTGCGGCGTCTATGACGCGCCGCGGCGCATTATCCAGGCCATTCCCGGCATCCAGTTCACCGAGATGGCCGACCATCGGGAAATGTCCCTGTGCTGCGGGGGCGGCGGCGACGCCGAGATGGCCGACCCCGAGCTGACCGCGGCTGTGGGCAAGCGCCGCATCGAGCAAGCCGAGGCGACCGGCGCCAAGATCGTGCTTTCGGCCTGCCAGCAGTGCAGCCGCACCCTGGCCGAAGCCGCCCGCAAGAACCGGATCCGCCTGCGCGTCATGGATCTCGCCGAGCTGGTGTGGCAATCGATGCAGGGCTGATCGGCGCGATGTAAGCCCTTGGCTCGTGTGTAACGAGGCCTGACCGGATTGGAGTAGGGGCCGGTTTGAAACCGGCCCCTACACGCCGGCATGGCAAAAGCTGGCAGGTCCTCCTTTTGGTTTGTCCCTCCCCGATTGACCCATTCCACCCACCCGCGCGGGCAGAACCCGTCCCCATCGACATGACAAAAGCTGGCGGGCCATATTCGGGAACAGGATCGGCTCCTTGGGCGTCTTAGGGATGGACCCCAATTGGAACCTGAGAGGAGGAGTTGAGCCGTGAGCGCCAGAAAGCCGTTCCTGTGGGGAGTGTTGTGTATTGTGGCCCTGTTGATCGTACCCGTGTCGCCCGCCTGGGCCGATGGGATCATTGTCCCCAAGCCGCCGCCCGATGTGTCCATCATCGAGGTGCCCTTTTTGACCATCCAATACCACCGCGTCGAGGTGACCATCGAGGATCAGGTGGCCACCACCCACGTCGATCAAGTGTTTGTGAACGAAGGCCGTCACGAGGTGGAAGGAACCTACCTGTTCCCCCTGCCTGAGGGCGCAGCCATTAGCGAGTTCGCCATGTGGGTGGATGGCGAAAAGCTCGAGGGGCAGATATTGGAGCGGGACGAGGCCCGCCGCATCTACGAGGACGTTGTGCGGCAGCGCCGCGACCCGGCCCTCCTCGAGTATGTGGGCCACAATACCTTCCAGGCCCGCATCTATCCCATCCCGCCGGGCGGCGAGCGGCGCGTCGAGCTGGAATACAGCCAGGTGCTGACGGTGGATAACGGCCTGGTCGAATACGTCTATCCCCTCAATACCGAAAAATTCTCGCCCCGTCCCCTGGAAGAGGTCACCGTCCAGGTGACCATCCGCAGCAACGAGCCCCTGAAGGCCATCTATAGCCCCAGTCACAACGTCGACGTGGTGCGGCGTGGGGAACTCAATGCGGTGGTGGGTTACGAGGAGTACAACGTCAAGCCTGACCGGGATTACGTGTTGTACTATACCGTCTCGCCCGACGATGTGGGCCTCAACCTGCTGAGCTACAAACCGGAAAGGAGCGATGGCTTTTTCCTGCTCCTGGCGGCGCCCAAGATCGAGATCGACACCACCCAGGTCATCGCCAAGGACGTGCTCCTGATTCTGGACGTGTCGGGCTCGATGCAGGGCGAAAAGATCGAGCAGGCCAAAGAGGCCCTGAACTTTGTGCTGGACAATCTGCACGACGAGGACCGTTTCAACATCATCGCCTTTAGCACCTCCACCCAGACCTATGCCCGGACCCTGGTCAGCGCCGAGGAACGGGGCGAGGCCGGTCGCTTTGTGTCGCGCCTGGACGCCAACGGCTCGACCGACATCAACCGGGCCTTGCTGGAAGCGCTGTCGATGGTCGATGCCGAGCGGCCGACCATCCTGGTGTTTCTGACCGATGGGTTGCCCACTGTGGGCGAAACCAACATCGATCGCATCATCCAGAACGTCGGCGGCGTGGCGCCGGCCAATGCCCGCATCTTTCCCTTTGGCGTGGGCTATGACGTGAACACCGTCCTGCTGGATACCATTGCCCAGAATCACCGCGGCGCCACGGGCTATGTCCGTCCCGAGGAGTCGATTGGCGAAAAGGTGTCGACCTTTTACGCCAAGGTCAGCAGCCCGTTGCTGGCCGACGTGCAGATCGACTTTGGCGATATCGAGGTAGTAGACGTCTATCCCTACCCCTTGCCCGACCTCTTTGCGGGCACCCAGTTGATGGTGGTGGGCCGCTATCGCCAGGGAGGCCAGACCGACATCTCGCTGACGGGGAAGGCGAGCAATCTCCGCCTGGAGTATGCCTTTGAGGACGTGCGTTTTCAGCAGGAAGGGGGCGAGGAGTTTATCGCCCGCCTGTGGGCCACGCGCAAGATCGGCTACCTGTTGCAGCAGATCCGTTTGCACGGCGAGGATCGGGAGTTGGTGGACGAGGTGGTCGAACTGTCGATCCGCTATGGTATCGTCACCCCCTACACCTCCTTCCTGGTCGAAGAGACCGACCGAGCCCTCACCCAAGAAGGGAGGGAGGCCCTTGCCGACGAGATGCAGACCCAGGCGACCGCCTTGCCGGCCTTTGGCCAACAGAGCGTGGAACGGAGCGCCGGCGAAAAAACGCTATCCGAGGCCGAGGCGCCCGCCGCCTTGGCGCCAAGGCTGGGTTCGAATGCGGTTACCGACGCGTATGGCTATGAAATGAGTCCCGTCAAGTACGTGGGCGACAAGACCTTTGTTCTGAACGATGGGGTCTGGACCGACACCCTCTTTGATCCGGCGCGCATGAAACCGACGCCGGTGGGGTTTGGTTCGGAGGATTATTTCGCCCTGGTGGCGGCTCGGCCCGAGTGGGGGCGCTACCTGGCAGTGGGTTCCCACGTCATCGTCGTGCTGGAAAAGACGGCCTACGAGATCCGCGACGGTGAAGCGCCGGCGGTCAACATCCCGCCAGCCACTCCGGGAACGGACAACCCACCCACACCGCAGCCGGTGGACCCGGGGGATGGGGGGCTGATGGAGGCCGTGATCGAGTTTGTTCGCCAGATCGTGGAAGCGGTGGTCGACTTTTTCTCGCGCTAGCAGCCTGTCGGAGAGGAAACCACCGAGGCAAAACACCGTCTGTTCTGTCATTCTGAGGCCCCGAAGGGGCCGAAGAATCTCGCTTGTTGGCTGTCAAATGCGATCTAATGGCGAGATTCTTCGTCGCTCCGGCGGCTTCGCCGCCTCCGCTCCTCAGAATGACAGCCCTTTCCGACAGGCTGCTAGTG
>CAYVLO010000166.1:0-7092 GCA_964452125.1 uncultured Anaerolineaceae bacterium
AGTTGGCAGGCACGATGAGTGGCGGCGAGCGCAAGATGTTGGCCATTGCCCGGGGGATGATGTCCAGCCCCCAGCTCATGCTGGTAGACGAGCCGTCGCTGGGCCTGGCCCCGCATCTGACGCACGATGTCTTTCGCGCGCTGTTGGTGCTGCGAGAACGTGGGGTGACCATCTTGTTGGTCGAGCAGAACGTCAACGCCACCCTGGAGATCAGCGACCGGGCCTACATTCTGGAGCATGGTCGCATTGCCATGGAGGGGCCCAGCCGCGAGATGAAAAACAACGCGCACGTTCGCAATGCCTACCTGGGGATATAGGGGGAACGATGGAACGAGCAGTAGTTCATCGGACAGTTGGAGAAAGGCTGGCTATTTGGTTGCGGAGCAACATCGCAGCCGTGGTGGTGATCGGCTTTTCGTTGCTCCTGGCAGTGCTCATCGCCGTTCAGTCGGGGGCTTCGCAATTGGCCAATGTGGTGGTCACGGGTGGCATGTGGGCGCTCCTGGCTGCTGGCCTGGCCCTGGTCTTTGGCGTGATGAATATTCCCCACTTTGCCCACGGTGAATCATTTATGGTGGGCGCTTACGTGGGCTATTTCACCTTCACGCCCATTAGCAACTCTCTGAAGGAAAATCCCAACACCCTTCTGCAGTTTTTTGCACCTATCTTGGGTGTCCTGGCAGCCATGTTGGTGGGTGTGGTGCTGGGCGCTTTCCTGGAGCGGTTGATCTTTGCCCCATTGCGCAAAAGGACCCGCGAGGGCTGGGTGATGAACACCTTTTTGCTGACGGTGGGGTTGTCCTTTGTCATGACCAATGGCGCGACGCTTGTGCTGGGCCCCAACTTTCGCGGCATACCGCGCTACTACGATCTCGATCCACTCGAGTTCTTGGGCATGCGGGTGGCTTTCGACCGCCTCTTTGCCTTTACCATTGCCGTGGTCGTGATCGCCCTGCTGACCTGGTTCATGCAAAAGACGCGCACAGGTCGCGCCATCCGCGCCGTGTCTCAGGACGAAACAGGGGCAGAGCTGATGGGCATCAACATCGGCTTTATCCACACCCTGACCTTTTCCCTGGCCACAGCCATGGCGGCCATGGCCGGGGCGGCGCTCCTCTTTATGTTTCAGGCCTACCCCACGGTAGGGCTCAAACCTCTGTATTTCTCCTGGTACGTCGTGATGCTCGTGGGCCTGGGGAATGTCTATGGCGCCATTATCGGTGGCTTTATCGTCGCCTTGTTACAGACGGCGACGCAGCAGTTCATCGGCATCGCCTGGGAAGACGTTGTGCCCACGGTGGTTATGATCGTGATCTTGATCCTGATCCCCTCGGGCATTTTCGGCAGCGAAGTCAAGGGTATCCAGGAGCAATAAAGGAGAATGTCTATGAACTCCGAGAACGGGATCGGGAACCGAATCAAGGCGGGGTTGCAGGCCATCGGCTTCACTCCACTGGGCCTTGTCCTGATGGCGGTCCTGGCGATTTTGCCCTTTGTGCCCCCCTTTAACCAGGAGCACATCCTTCGCTGGTTGATCATGGGCGCCTTTTTGGCGGCGCAGGCCGTGGCCTTTGACTTTACGGCGGGTTACATCAACGTCGTGAACTTTGGCTTTGCCGCCCTCTTGGGGGTGGGTGCGTACACCTCGGCCATCCTGGCCAACACCTCCCCGGTGATTTCCGTGCAGCCCGGCCTTTCGCCCTGGATTGGCATGTGGATTGGAGCGATCGTGGCCGGTCTCCTTGGTTTGGGGTTGGGCCTTCTGACCCTGCGGCTGCGGGGGATCTTTGCCGCGGTGATGGCTTGGTTTGTGGGCATTGCCCTGATGGGCCTGGTGCGCAACATGGTAAGCCTGACCCGAGGGCCTCTGGGAATGGCGCCGCGCAGTCTGATGGATACGACATCGAACCGCCCCTACTTTTACGTGATCTTGGTCATGCTGCTGGTGGTCTATATCACACTCAAGCTGGTGACGCGTAGCAAATATGGCCTGGCCTTCAAGGCCATCGGCCAGAACTTTGACGCGGCCCGCGCCTCGGGTATCAACCCCACGACCTATCGGGTGTTCAACTTTACCCTGTCGGCCTTTTTCGCCGGCTGGCTGGGCGGCTTTTACGCCCACTATCTTGGTTCGCTAACGCCGGCGACCGTCATGCACACCAGCAAAACCGTAGAGGTTCTCGCTTTGGCCTACATCGGCGGCCGGGGCAGTCTGTGGGGGGGCATGGCGGTTGCCTTTCCCTTTGTCTTCTTTATCGAGGCCCTGCGCTCAAACCTCACCGATCTGCCAGGTCTGCACCTGGTGATCTATGGCGTCTTGATGATCTTGGTCATGGTCTATTACCCCGATGGGCTGGCAGGGCTGTACAACTGGGCCAAGACCAAGCTGGCGGCGGTTCTGTCGCGGGGCGCCCAGTCGCCTCCGCCTCAGGCAGAGGCCTGACACCCGGCAGGTCTTGGGAAAAGGAACGAGCATGGGCAAGGTCTTGATACCCGGGGTTGAAGAAATGCCTCGCGCGGCCGACGCCGTCGTCGTCGGTGGCGGCATCGTCGGCGTGGCGACGGCCTTCTGGCTGTCGCGGGCGGGGTTGGATACGGTCCTCCTGGAGATGCGTGATGGACTGTCCACCTTGACCACGTCGAACTCTATCGAGTGCTTTCGCGCCCAGTTCACCGAGCCGGCCATGGCCGAGCTGGCGCTGCCGAGCATTGAGGTCTTTGAGAACTTGGCCGACGTCATCGGCATCCCGGGCTATGACGTCTCTCTCCACCACCAGGGTTATCTGTTCGTCACCGACGACCCGGCCCTGGTGGGCGAGATGCAGGCGTCTGTCGAGAAGCATCGCTCTCTGGGCGTCCTCGATTCCGAGTTCCTGGATCAAGCGGCGCTGCGGGCCCGCTTTCCCTATCTTTCGGAACGGGTCGTGGCCGGCACCTTTCGCCAGAACGATGGCTGGCTCTCGACGCACGAGGTGACTCAGGGCTTTGCCAAGGGGTCCAGCGCCCGCTTTCTACTCGAGACGCGGGTCACCGGCATCGAGTTGGATGGCCAGGGGGTGTGCGGCGTCCAGACCGACCGGGGCCCCATTAGCACCCGCACGGTGGTCAATGCGGCCGGGCCCTTTGCCGGCGTGGTGGGCGCCATGGCCGGCGTGGATCTGCCGCTGGAACCGGTGCGCCGCCAAAAGACCTTTATCTCGCCCCGGCCGCAGATCCCGCAGGACGCGCCGTTGACCATCGACGTGGTCCAGGACGTCTACTGGCGGCCGGAGACCGGCGGGGCGTACATCGCCTGGGTCGATCCCGACGAGCCGCCCGGCGAGCCGCAGGAAGATCTGCCCCTGGACTGGGACTATCCGGCCATCGTCCTGGAAAAGTTGATCCGCCTCAATCCCTTCTGGGAGGACATTGCCGAGACGCTCAAGGGGGAAGAGATCCATCCCAGCGCCGGGCAGTATGTCTACACGCCCGATGACCAGCCGCTCATCGGGCCGGTGCCCGAGGTGCCGGGCTTTTACGTGAATTGCGGCTACTGGGCCGGGGTCATGCTCTCGCCTGAGGCGGGCCGGCGCATCGCCTGGCTGGTGACTGGCGAGATGAATCCGGAGGAAAACGCCCTGCGGCCCACGCGTTATGCCGAGGGCATGGTGCACAAGGGCAGCAGCTTTTTGCGCGGCCGCCATTGATAGACCTGGCAGCGATTTCGGATTCACCGACCGGTACCCATGTGATGTGTGCTCTTGAAGGAGAGCAGAAAGGAGAATGTCTTGCTTAGTCAGAGTGATATCCAGCAGATCCATGAGACCAGCATGAGGCTGCTGGAAAACGTCGGCGTCGAGTTTCCCTACCCCGAAGCGCTGGAGGTTCTCCAACGGCACGGGGTGCGGGTCGAGGGCTCCCGCGCTTATTGGACGGAAGGGCAGGTGATGGGCGCCCTGAAGACGGTGCCCCGGCAGTTCACCATCCAGGCCCGCAATCCAGAGCGCAATGTGACCGTGGGGGGAGGCCAGGCGGTCTTTGCCCCCTGTTACGGCGCCCCGTTCCTGGTCGATGCCGCGCCGGCCGAAGGGGACACGCGTTGGGTGGGCAAGCGCTCGCCGACCATGGACGATTACATCACCCTGGTCAAGCTGGTCGACGCCCTGCCGAACCAGGACATGAGCGGCTACCTCCTCGTCGAGCCCGATGCGCCGCCTGTGCGGATGCTCCTGGCCCACATGCTTCATTCCGACAAGCCCTTTATCGGCAGCGCGGCAGGCCACAAAGGTGCGCAGCACACGCTGCAGATGGCCAGCATCCTCTTTGGCGAGGACCTGGGGGCAGGCAAAAGTGACGGAAAGCATGTGACCATCAGCCTTATCAACAGCCTGAGTCCCTTGGGCTACAGCACCGAGATGTTGGAAGCACTGGTGACCTATGCCCAGGCGCGCCAGCCGTTGGTCATTGCCGCGCTGATGATGGCCGGCTCGACGGGCCCCATCACCCTTGCGGGCGTGCTGGCTGTGCAGACGGCCGAGCTTTTGGCGGGCGTGGCCCTCACGCAGTTCATCAGCCCCGGCACCCCGGTGGTGTTTGGCTCGACCTCAACGAACATCGACATGAGATCGGGCGCCCTGGCCATCGGCAGCCCCGAGTTGTCGCAGATGATCGCCGCCCACGCCGACCTGGCGCGCTTTTACAAGCTTCCTTCTCGCAGCGGGGGCGCCCTCACCGACGCCAATTTCCCCGATGCCCAAGCCGGTTTCGAGTCGATGATGAGCCTGCTGACCACCGTCAACAGCGGCGTCGATTTCGTCCTCCATGCCGGGGGGATCCTGAGTTCCTACCTGGCTACCTCCATCGAGAAATTCGTGATGGACGACGAGATGTGCGGGATGGTCCGGCGCTTTCAGCAGGGCATTGTCGTCACCCCCGACACCCTGGCCTACGACACGGCTGTCAACGTGGGGCCGGGCGGCAACTACTTGGTCGAGATGGAAACCGTCAAGCGCTGCCGCACCGAGTTCTGGAAACCGGATCTGTGCAACCGCTCTGGGTTGGAGGCCTGGAGCCAGGGGGGGCAGCCCGATGCCGTAGACCGGGCCAGAAAGCGCTGGCAGACCCTGGTTGCCAGGCACGTCGATCCGCCCCTGGATGGTGCGACGGCCCGGCAGCTCCAGGAGTATGTGGAGGCTGCCACTCGCTGAGGGCGCGCTGCCCTTGGCTACATTTGTCCTTAAATGCTGCAATCCACCGGATTGCGAACACGTCACGTCGCAAGTGATCGGCTTGCGAGAAAGGGGGAAACCTTGCTGGTCAAATCTAGAATGACACCGGATCCTATCGTCGTCCGACCGGACGTGTCCATTGCCGAGGCACTGGACCAGATGCGGCAGGCTGGCGTCCACCGCTTTCCCGTGGTCGATGCCAGGGGCAAGTTGGTGGGTATTGTGACCGAATCGGACCTCCTGTACGCCTCGCCCTCTTCGGTGACATCGTTGAATGTCTGGGAACTCACCTACCTGTTGAACCAGGTCAAGGTCAAGTCCACCATGACCAAAGACGTCATCACCGTCGACGAGGACGCGCCCATCGAAGAAGCCGCCCTCCTGATGCGCGATCACGATATCGGTGGACTGCCGGTGCTGTGTCGCGGCAAGTTGGTGGGCATTATCACCGAGTCGGACCTGTTTGACGTGTTCCTGGAGCTGTTGATGGTTCAGGAACCGGGCCTGAGGCTGACGGTGTTGGCCCCGTATGTCAAGGGGTCGATGGCTCAGATCACCTCGGCGATCACCCAGGCGGGTGGCTTGATCCACTCACTCAATTCCTTCGTCCCTGCGGATCCCTCCAAGTGGGGGTGCATCCTCAAGGTGGCCGAGATCTCCCAGGAAAAGCTGTTGGAGGCGGTCGAACCGCTGGTCCTTGAGGTGCTTGACATCCGTGAGATGGCCGAGTGAGGCATCAGCCATGGGGAGGTGTGCGACAAAAAAGTAGCAGATGATGGTTTCAAGGTCATAGACGAATCACTAAAAATCTCTGGAAGGAGAGGAAACAATGAGCGAGATATTGGAACAGATCTCAACCGCCGTCATCGAGGGCAACCTCGACGACATCGAGGATCTCACGGATGACGCCCTCGACGAAGGCCTGAATGCCGAAGAGATCTTGGACAAGGGCCTTATGGCTGGTATGGACTATGTCGGGGTCGAGTTCAAGGCCGGAAACATGTTTGTGCCCGAGGTGCTCCGCTCGGCCAAGACGATGCAGCTTGCCATGGACATCCTCAAACCGCTGCTGGTCGAAAGCGGCGCCAAGGCCGCTGGCAAGGTGCTCCTGGGCACCGTCAAGGGGGACCTGCACGACATCGGCAAGAACCTCGTGGGCATGATGTGCGAGGGCGCCGGTTTTGAGATCAAGGACATTGGCAAGGATGTGTCGCCCGAAGAGTTCGTAGAGGCGGTCAAAGAGTGGAAGCCCGACATCGTGGGTATGTCGGCTTTGCTGACGACCACCATGCGCGCCATGGAGGGCACCATCAAGAGCCTGGAAGAGGCGGGTCTGCGCGATCGGGTGAAGGTCGTCATCGGTGGTGCGCCTGTCACCCAGGCCTTTGCCGACCAGATCGGCGCCGATGGCTATGCTTCCAACGCCGCCAGCGCCGCCGACCTGGCGAAAAAGTGGCTGTCCAGCTAGGATTGAGGTCAGGGCTGCGGTTGGTTGCCGCCTTGACCCCCAATCCCAACTCTTAGGAAGGAGAATCACTCCATGAGGACGAACTATCCAGTCAATTCCGGCGTACGCTTCCAGATGCTCTCGGACGATCAGCTCCAGGAGTTGTTCGAGGGCGTACTCCACGTGCTCGAATACACGGGCCTGGACGTGTATCACGATGAAGCACGGGACGTTTTGAAAAAGGCGGGCGCCTGGGTCGAAGGCCTTCGCGTTCGGGTGCCTTCCTACATGGTCAAGGATGCCCTGGCCAAGGCCCCGCGCTCCTTCACCCTGTGGGCCCGCGATGGGAACCCCAAGCACAATATCCACATCGGACCCGGTCGGGCGCACTTTGGGCCTGGCCCCACCTGCCCCAATTTCATCGACATCGAGACCATG
>CAYVLO010000167.1:0-7002 GCA_964452125.1 uncultured Anaerolineaceae bacterium
GTTCCAGTAACTCGTAAGCCGCTTTGAACTTGGCCAGATCGTTGAGCCCCGAAGTTCCAGGTGGGAGGTCGTACATCATTTGCATCACGTACTGACGGACACCCATCTTGAGCGCTACCACACCCGCCACGATATGATCGGTCACCAACATGTCGTCGGTGCTGTTACGCAATTGCCATTGGTGCGGATCGTTGATCTCGACCGCCTTGTCGCGGGCTGCCCACCAGCGCATGACCTCGAAATGCTCGTCAAAGCCATCGCGGATCGAGATGGGACCGCGACCATCGAGTTCGTTGTAGAAAAAGATGGGCACAGCAGGGAAGGGCATGCGGAAGGATTCCTCGAACAAACTGGCCAATTCCACCAGTTCGTCGGTGCCCGAGTAGATGCGCGTCATGGGATAGTTGCCGCGCTGTGTGGCTTGTTTCAACCGCTGCAAGTCCTCTTTGGTGCGAATGGGCACGCCGCCCTGTCCCTTTAGATAGTGGTCGGGGTTTTCCTCGCCGCGGATGAATTTGGCCAGATATTCCTGTGAAGGCTGGTCAGGCGCCAGGGAGACAATCTCCAGGCATTGGGCGTCGGCCAGTTTCTCAACGGCCTTGATGGTGGGTTCGATGCTGTCGGCGGCAACGCCGATGTGGGCGCGGAGAATGGGCCGATTCTCCAGTTGGCGCACTTGCTGGACACGTTCCAACAGGGTTTCTGCCCACTGAATCTCGTGTTCGGTCAGGATGGCCGTCTCACCCCGAGCAAAGGCCTCCAGCTCTTCCATGGTGATAAAATCGTCCACGATCAAAGAGAAAAAGCCCTGGAAGGCGTCAATGTCGCCATAGTTTTCCGCAATCTCGTCCAGGTCGTAGTGGCGATCCTCGGGGGAGGAGAATTTATCTTCCTGCAAGGGCAAGCCGGTCATGGCCCTGACCAGATTGGCCGCTGGGCGCAACCCGCCAAAGGCGTAGCGGATGCCACTTTCGCGGGGCAAAAGGCGGTGCTGGGCGATCTTTTCGATGAATTCGCTGATCAGCTTGTCGACGTGCAGGTCTCCGAGCCGCATCGAGATGGCCACGATCTCGGGCCGCGACTCGCGGATCTTGTTGACTACATCCTCGATGGGTACGGCTGGCCCGAGTTTGACGGCCATAAAGTCTTCCCCACGGTCTTCCATCCACTCGGCAAACGACTCAACCCCCAGTGAGTGGACGCAGTCACCGATGGAACCGGCCAGCACGCGGCGTTTTCTATGATCTTGAATTTCATCACTCATATCAGTTCCTCCTGATGGTGTGAGACATTGGGTCTGTTTCCTCGCTCTCCAAGGAAAAGTCGATCAATTGTTCCAGAGTCTCCAGGCCATATTTTTGTGGGATGCGCGCTTGGAGGGCGTCGCAGCCCAGATAGTCCCGTCCCAATTGCCCACCGGCCCAGGCGATCACCTGATCGATGACTGGGGTTTCCACGCCAGCCAAGTGGGCGATGGCGCGGGTGGGGGCCAGCCCAAAGGGTACATCCTCTGTCAGATAGCGAGCGCCGAAATCGGGCGCATAGCGCCCGGGAGATACCTCCCGCACAGGGGCTTTGAGCCCGGCGTAGGCGCGATTGCTCACAAAGGCGCTGTGCAACGTAGAGGGATCGGCAATGTCCTCGCCATAGGCGCGCAGTAGCCAATCTTGTAACGGATATACCGCCGATAGATCGATCCTGTTGGCCAATCGCGCGCGGAGGGTCTGTACTTCCTCGCTCAGGGCTGCCAGCACGTTCGCTCCCTGCTCATCGAGGCCCTGATAGAAAGGTGGCGCTTGGTGGAACGGTTCGCCGTTCCAATGGGCAAACAGGCTGTACATGATCCCAGGATGAATGATCTGCCCGGTGTTGGCCAGGGTTAGCGCCAGCAGGTTGGCTGCTGGCCCGACCTCAAGTCCGAGCATCTGTTCGAGAAAAGGGGCGATTTGGTCGATCTTGGCCGAGGGACGACTGGCGGCGTCGACGGCCTTTTTGACGCCCAAGACGTGGACCCGGCGGCCGTATTCCTCGATGCGGCAGGCCCACGGCAGTGTTTGCAGGCCAAAGAGGACGATGTCCTCCCGATTGGCCTCTTGAAGAATGGATGCCGCGCAATAATCGAACCCCCCCCTGGCAGGGATGGCCCCCACCCAGGCGCCCGGCTTTAGATACAGGGTGATCTGGCGTAGGGTTGATTCGTGGGCAAAGGCAGGCAACACGAGCAACACGACATCAGAGTTGGGGATGACCATGGCCGGGTTGGCGCTGATCCGGTGGGGTTGGGCTTGGGCCTGCACGGCGCCGCTGGCCTCCAGGCTGCCGTGAGCTTTTGCGCCCGCCCGGAGCCGTTGCGCTTCATCGTCCAAGGGGGCATAGATGTCCACGGCGCAACCCAGGTTGCTGGCGGCGATGGGCGCCAGCGTCTGTGCTCCGTTTCCTCCACCGCAAATGGTAATCTTTTGTATCCTCATGCTCTCGGTTTCACCCTTTGAGAAAGGACCATCGATCAGGATTGGGCATCGGGCCTCCTTCAGCTCTGCGACGGGCTCGTCGGAGCTGTCATTGGGGAGTGGGGATCGGTGTATCGTAGGTGTGGGGGATCTCCCGAGATAACGGTCGCGAAGGGGCTATCACATACTCGTCATAATGTCCCTGACAGGGCAATCCATGGCAAAACAACAGTTTTCGTCGAGTTGGCAAAAAGATACTGGCAGAGATGGTGGTCACGTGGGTGCTGGCTTCGGGATGGCAGCAGAGGGAGGACAGGGGGCCGTCGTGGGAGGCCATCAACCGCTGGGCAAAGGGCACATCCACCAGACCCCACTGCTCGTGGAGGGCCGCGGCTACCGAGCCATACCGGCGGAAGGTGCGCCCCCGCGAGTCGGGCGGCTCGACGTGTACCGAGAACTCTTGCATTTCGGCGCTGGCAAAATGGTTTGTGTTCACAAGGGCGCCGCCATGGGCCTCGAACAGACCATAGCGATGGTTTCCACTTTCAAACACCGCCAGGTGCCCCTCGTCGTCGGCGAGGATGAGATTGTTGCGGCCCAGGCGGGGCGCCGATCGCAAATAGTCCAGGGCCGAGGAAACCCGATCGTGCGTTTCCAGGATCTCCATCATGAGGGCAAAAGAGGGCAGTCCGGGGCCCAAGTCTCGCGAATAGACGTGGGTATCGGCAATGGCCAGCCCGGCCTCGTTGATCCCGGCGCTGAATACCCCAGGGCTGCCGGCGCTACTCACGTAGACATAACGGTATCCATGGTCCGGTGTGGCCTGTACGATCACCTGCAAGGGGAGGTGTTCGGGGCGATAGTCGCGATTTTTGACCAAGATCGGTTGTCGGTCGGCTGTGCACTTGCCCGAGGCCGCCCACGTGGTGCAGCCTTCGCTGGTGAGGGTGCGACGCACGAGGAGATCATCGCGAAGAAAGGTGACCAGGTCGTATCGAAGGAGGGTTTCGTATTCAAAGCCAAGCGCTTCGGCCTGGCCCCGGATCATGGCCAATAGGGCAGGGGCTATCTGTTCGAGCAGTTGACGAGTCTCGCTCATCAGTTGTTCAAAGCGATCGTCAAGCTCATCCTCTTCCAATTGGGCGAAGCGAATGGCCATGGCGTCGGCAATCTGCCGCGCAAGGGGTTGGACCTGTTGGCCGTGTTGCCTGCCCATGGCATAGGAATCGCCCTGCACGTTGAGGACACGATAATGCTGCATACCTTCCTCTCCAAATCATCGGGTCCGGCGGGAGCCAAGCAAGTGCTCGGAAATTGCCTGGGCCACGCGCGCCATCTTGCCCCGGGTGGGCTCCTGCCCTTTCATGAGCATCGCTTCGTATAGAACATCCACCATCGCCAATTGGGCGTTGCGCACGCTGGGGGGAACATAGCTGATGGCGGCGCCCAAAGAAGCGGTATAGAGCGCCCAGTCGGCAACCCGGGCAATCGGCGAGTCGGGATAGCTGGTCAGGGCCACGGTCGCGCTTCCCCCTGCCCTGGCCTTTTTCAGTGCTTCGACTACTTGCGGCTGCATGCCCGAATGGGAGATACCCAGCCCCACGTCGTCGGCGGACAACGAGGCAGCCGACATGATCTGCATCTGCGAATCCATAAAGGCGCTGGCATTGATGCCGAGTTGCATACATTTAAAATGCAGTTCTTGAGCAGCCACAGCCGCGCCGCCGGTGGCATAGATATCTACTCTGCGGGCCTGGAGCAGGATTTTTACCACCTGTTCGAGGACCTGCACGTCGAGAATTTGCTGGGTATCGTACAGGGCCTGAATGTTGGTGGCAAAGACAGTCTGAATTACGCTGGCCAATGTGTCCTCGGGTTCTACATTGATGTAGATGAGGTTCTCGGGCGAGCCCGATTCTCGAGCCAGTTCAATGCGGAATTGGCGGTACCCGTTCAGCTTGAGCCTTTGGCAGAACCGGGAGATTGTGGTATTGCTCACTCCACAGGCGCCAGCCAGCTCGTTGATCGATAGCGCGACGGCCTCGTGGGGGTGTTGTAGGATGAAATCGCCGACTTTGCGTTCCTGTTCCGGCAGGGAAGGAAGGATCTGTTTGATTCTGAGGTGGATGCTCTGATTATTCATCCCGAGATTTCTTCCGGCGTCCGCGCAGTTAAGTGCTCCAGCTTGGGTCTAGAGGTTCTCGCCTTGTGTGACAAATTGCTGTACGTCATGCACTTGCATTCCTCTGAGTCCCATGTCTTCGACCGTGCGACCCCGTTCAAAGTAGTTGATCCCTTGCATCACACAGGCCAGCCGAATCATCGCTTCGGTGGCCCAGGTTTCTACGCCGAACTCGGCTCCTAGCGAGGCCAGGGGCACAAGGCTAAAGGGCACATCTTCAAACAAATAGCGGTGGCGCAGATTGCGCGGCGCCTTGATGCCTTGGTACCCGGCGTTGGCCTGGATCGCTTCATAGACCGTCTCGCCTTCAGCCGAATAGGCGTCCTTGAGCCAGGTCATGGCGGGCCTGATGCGCACCCCCAGGGCAGAGGCCACGTTCACTCGTTCCTGGTCGAGCACTCCGAGCATGCGGGCAGTAGCAGGCGTGACGCCGTCGGTGTAGAACTCGAAATTGCCCATGGTGCGCTCGATCCACCCCGCATTCAGAAGCGTGAGCGTGGGGTGAAAGATCGTCCCCATATTGTCCAGGCCGGTGAGCAGCACATTGGCAGCCGGGATAAGCTGGGGAAAGGCATCGTGTACCCGTTCCAGGACCTGGTTGGTCTGGCAGGCTGGGAGGGCAGCCAGAGGGATGGCGTTTTTTCGGCGGAAAATGGTGGCCTGGGCTGGGCCTGTGCTGCGGCTGGAAAAGAGAAAGGTCCCGGTTTCGGCCACAACGACATCTCGTGGGCAGCCCATCTGGGTGAGGATACGACGAAATTCCAAAGCGCCGCCGGTGCGCCCAGGGCTGAGAATCACCGTCTGACCGCTGCGCAGACGAGAGGCGCACAATCGAGCCACATCTCGGTGAGCCATAGCCGGTACCACAACCATGACCACGTCGACATCATCGAGCGCTTTGGATATGTCCGAGGTAACGACTGCCAGTTGGCAAGTATGCACGGTACCGTCCTCGCGTTCGAGTTCGATAGCGCGTCGCAAGATAATCTCGGTAATGTGCTCCTCTGTGCGATTGTAGAGGTTCACCGAAAAGCCCCGAGCCACCAAATCTGCGGCCACAGCTTTTCCACCGTGGCCGGCGCCAATCACAGCATAGCGTCTCTTGGTCATGCTTTTCCTCTCTTTTCAACCCCCAAGGCGACAGAACGGTCCTCACACAAGATTATAGCAGAAATAATTTCCGTTGTCAAAATACATACCGAAAGTTTTCACCGGAATTAATGTGAAGCAATCATTTCATAGACTATCGATATTGGAATGTCTGTTGCATTTTTGGGGAAGTTGTGATATACTGGCTCATGTGTTGAGTCTGTTGGGTGAACGAAACACGCAAGAAAGGAACGACCCATGATTGGCTCATCGACAGAGCGTTCGAACCCTGCCGAGGGCGCGGAAACCCTGGCGGGCAAGATCGCTGCCGTCCTTCCAAAGATGAGCAAGAAGCAAAAGGAGATCGCTCGCTTCATCATGGCCCATGGGGATTTTGTGGCCTTTGCCTCGGCCCAACAGCTTGGCCTGAAAACCGATAGCAGCGCAGCCACGGTGGTTCGCTTTTGTCAGGCTTTGGGATATGAGGGGTACCAACAGCTTCAAGATGTGATACGAGTTCAGTTTGCGCAGGAGCGGAACGCTGTGCAACATCTGGAAGAGCAGGTGGACGGCGCCCTCACTAGTAGCGATCTGTTGACCCGTGTCTTTGCCCTCGAGATCCGCAACCTCCAGCACACAGCCATGGTCACGCCGGGTGAGCGCCTTCGCGCCGCGGCAGGCGCCATTTATGGAGCGCGCCAGGTCCTGATTGTGGGCAGTGGCTTGGCGGCCATGTTGGTCGAGTATTTGGCCTATGCCTTGCAGATGATGAACGTGGCAACCCGGTGTGTCACCGGGGGGGAGGAGCCGCTGGCTTTGGCCCTTACGTTTGTCCAGCCGATGGATGTGGTGGTTGCCATCAGCTTTCGCGCCAATCCGCGCTACACCGTCAAGGCCATTGAGCATGCGCGGGCCGTCGGCGCTACCTCGATTGGCATCACCCATAATGATCTCTCGCCGGTGGCGAGCAAGGCCGACCATCCCTTCCCGGTGAGTGCGGGCGGCTTGTTGGATAGACCCTCCCCGTTGGCAGCCACGGCCCTGATCAACGCGCTGATCGCCGAGCTGGCGTTGGTTAAGCCAGAGGAGACCACCGAGCTACAGCGTCGGATCGATCAGACGTACAAAGAGAGTGAATTGCTTGACGAGTAGGCAGATCATGCGATTTGCGGAAAGGAGGTAGCGCTCGATCAGAGACAAGAGCCTGGCGCAGTTCGAGTTTAGGGGGCTCCAATAGACGATCAAGGAGAGGAAAGGGAGGAAAAAATGTTGCTGAAGAAA
>CAYVLO010000168.1:0-6988 GCA_964452125.1 uncultured Anaerolineaceae bacterium
AGGCTGAAGATTGAAGATTGGGAGATTGGCGCGCTCTACTGGAATTGTCTGAACCAGACGGCGGGTGACGAGGAAGCTGCCAATCTACTGGTGCGCCAAAAGTACTTTGATACCTTCACCCAAAAACATGATATCTACCTTTTCCTCGGAACAACCCAGCAATTTCACAATGTAGGCAGCAATCCGTTTATCATCATTGGAATCTTTTACCCACCGAAGACCCAGCAGCTCAGCCTTTTTTGACGAGCGTGGTGTTTCTCGCCAGTTACCCACAGAAGAATGCCAGGCCAGCAAGGTGCGGCTAGCTACAGGGCAGTCCCTTTGGCTAATGATCCAATTGCCCTGGCGGCCCTCTTCCTCTGTCACCCCACCGGTGTTTCTTTGCCCCGACGCTGTTTGGGTGTATACTCTGACGGTATTTGTTTTTTCTGCGGCAGCCGATCGGGCGCCGCCGAACGATCGCCCATGAGTGGGCGCCCTGCGCCTGCTTGGGCTGCACCAACGACAGATGCCCGATTTGCGAGGATGAGATCAAAATGCCCCTATCGCCCGAGGCGGAAGACAAGGCCCAAGCCTTGCGGGCCCAAGGTGTGCAGGCTCTGCGCGCCGGTAGGGTAGGAAAAGCCCGCGCCGCCTTTCTACAATCCCTGAGATACGACCCCGAACAGGCCGTCACTTTCCTTTGGTTGGCAGGACTCGCAGCTACCGAAGAGGAGGCCCGTCGCCTTCTGGACCATGCCAGGCGGTTGGACCCCGATCACCCCCAACTGGCGCGTGTCGCCCGAGGAATCGATGGGCAGTTTGCCCGGGCTGGTCGGGTATTTCCATCGTCAGGACATCCCCCGACCGCTGAGGCTCTGCGCTCCGATGAGGACATTGCAGAGCCGTCCATCGTTCCCTTGCGCTCTGGAAGTTTTGTGAATCAGCCGCCCCTTCCCACCAGCCGGTCGGAGGTGTGGACGACCCTCGTCCTGGATGGGGTAGGGGCCGGACAGGCGCGTCTGTCGCGCCTGGGGACGAGCGCCGGATTGGCCCGCGCCTTTGATTCCAGCGCCCGGCGGGTGGGCGCCCGTACCACAGACCTGGACGACTGGCGCCTGTTCTTTGTCACCAACAGCAGCCGCATGAGCCGAGGCGGCGCCCAGGTCCTCAAGTCCTATCAGGGGGTGGTGGTGACCCGCAGCGGCGACGAGCTTTCGGGTACAGAACAGGACAAGCCCGAACGCCTCGACCTGCAGCCGATGGCCGAAATTGGCAAGGCGGCCACCCATTTCGTGATGGTGACCAGTTCCCGCTAACCGATCTTGCCAGCGACGATGCTGCCGTCCACTCGGGTTGGCTGCACACTCTACACAGATGAGGAACGAATGACTGAACAAGAGATGATTGCCCTTTTGGCCGGCGAGTTGACCCTGGGGCGCGCTCAAGTGGCGGCGACCGTGGCCCTGTTTGACGAGGGGAATACGATCCCTTTCGTGGCCCGGTACCGCAAAGAGGTGACCGGCGGCCTGGATGAGGAACAACTGCGACAGATCGAGGAGCGGATGTCCTACCTGCGCCGCCTGTCGGAGCGCAAGGAGGCGGTGATCCGCAGTGTGGAGGAGCAGGGCAAGCTCACGCCCGAGCTGGCGGCTGCCTTTCAGGCAGCTACCACGCTGCAGGCTCTGGAAGATCTGTATCTCCCGTTCAAGCCCAAACGCCGCACCCGGGCGACCATCGCCCGCGAGTTGGGCCTGGAGCCGCTGGCCGATTTGCTTCTGGAGCAAAAGGATGCCCGCCCCTTGGAGAGCCTGGCGGCGGACTATCTTGGCGATGGGGTCCCCGACGTTGCGGCGGCCTTGAGCGGCGCCCGCGATATTCTGGCCGAACGGTTTGCCGAAGATGCCTCTGCCCGCGGCGAGGCGCGCCGGATTTCGCTGGAAAAAGCGTACCTGGTGTGCAAGCTGGCGGGTGAAGAGGCAGAGGTGGACCCTGCGGGCAAGTTCCGCCTGTATCACGACGTGGTGTTGCCCGTGCCCAACCTGGAACCCCATCAGTGGCTGGCCATTCAACGGGGCGAGGCTGAGGGCGCGCTCAAGGTGCGCGTCGAATTGCCCGAGGACGACATCCTGGAAGTCATGGAACTGCTCTTTCTCCGTGGTCCGCGCACGCCCCTGCGCGATCAGGTGGGAGAAGCCATTGACGATGGCTACAAGCGACTGCTGGCGCCCAGCCTGGAGCGCGACCTGCGATCCTCTCAGATCGAGCAGGCCGACGACCACGCCATCCAGATCTTTTCGGCCAATTTCCGCAACCTGCTCCTTCAGCCGCCGCTGCGCGGGCGGGTGGTGATGGGCATCGATCCCGGGTTTCGAACCGGGTGCAAGGTGGCCATCGTCGATGCCACGGGCAAGGTGCTCGCCACGACTACGATCTTTCCCCATGCACCTCAGAACCAATGGGCCGAGGCCAAGAGGTCGCTGGAAGCAGCCCTGGCCTCGACCGGGGTGCAGGTGATCGCCATCGGCAACGGCACAGCCAGTCGCGAGACCGAGCAGTTGGCGGCCGAACTGATCGCGGGGCGGACAGACGTGGGCTATGCGATGGTCAGTGAGGCAGGCGCCTCGGTCTATTCCGCCTCCAAGCTAGCCCGCGCCGAGCTGCCCGATTTGGATGTTTCGATGCGCGGCGCGGTGAGCATCGCCCGGCGCCTCCAGGACCCTTTGGCCGAGCTGGTCAAGATCGACCCGCGCTCCATCGGCGTGGGCTTGTACCAACACGACGTGGACCAGAAAAAGCTGACGGCTGCCTTGGATGTCGTGGTGGAATCGGTGGTCAACTATGTGGGCGTCGATGTGAACACGGCCTCCCCGGCGCTGCTGGGCTATGTGGCAGGCCTGGGCGCCAAGGTGGCCGCCAACATCGTGGCCCATCGGGATGAGAATGGGCCCTTTGCCAAACGCTCGGATCTCAAAAAAGTCAAAGGGCTCGGCCCCAAGGCGTTCGAGCAGGCGGCGGGCTTTTTGCGCGTGCCCGAATCGGCCAACCCCCTGGATAACACGGCCATCCATCCCGAATCGTACCCAGCCGTGCGTCGACTGCTCGAATTGGCGGGCACACGTCTCAAGGCGCGGGATATGGTGGCTCGGGTTCAGGCGGTGAAGGACGAGATGGGGCTGGCCCCATTGGCCGAGTTGCTCGACGTGGGCCAGCCGACCCTGGCTGACATCCTGGACGGTTTGTCGCGGCCCGGGCGCGATCCGCGGGACGATCTGCCGGCGCCGATCCTGCGCCAGGATGTGCTCAAGATGGAGGATCTGCGGGAGGGGATGCGGCTCAAGGGTACGGTTCGAAACGTGGTGGATTTTGGGGCCTTTGTCGATATCGGCGTCAAGCAGGATGGCCTGGTTCACGTTTCCAAGATGGCCGACCGGTACGTGCGCAATCCCTTTGACGTCGTCAACGTCGGAGATGTCGTCGACGTGACGGTCCTCAGTGTGGATCTGGAGCGGGGGCGCATCGGGCTCAGTATGCGCGATTAGCCTTGGAGATGGGCCAGCGAGGGTTGGCCGGCGAGACGCTGGCGGGCCAGCCACTCCTCGCGGGCCAGGGCCATGTCGTAGAACAACACCTGGACCAGGGCGCCCTGACTGCGAAAAAAGCCGCGCAGATGGGCATATTGGGGATCGCGGCGGAGGACGTGATAGCTCGTGTGGTTGGCGTGACGATAGTGCTCGCCGGTCGCCACAAACCCCAGGGCTTGGTAGCAGCGGATGGCGCGCAGATTGGTGGCGGCCACATCCAGAACCATTTCGCCAAATCCCATCTCTCCAAAAAAATGGGACAAAAAGACGGTCAGCGCCTCGGTTCCGTACCCCTGGCTCACAAAATCGGCGCCAATGGTGATGCCCAGGCGGGCAGATCGGCGCCCTTCGATATTCCGCAGGGTCAGGCTGCCGATGACCTGGCGCCTTTCGTTCTCCACCGTATAGAGCTGTCGCGTCGAGTCGTTCTGCCTCCAGGTAAACCATCGGAGGTTTTCGGCCCTGCTGCGGCGGGGAAAGTCAAAGGGTTGATACAAGGGATCGGCAAACGGACGCCAATCGGCCATGTCCTCCAGGTCCGCTCGCTTCATGGGCCGGATGGTGATTCGGGGGCCGTGCAGCTTCATTCCGTTCTATCTGCTCCTGCTCGCAAGGTGCCTGTATCATACCACGTCCCCCGCGATTTGAAAAGTCAGGCAGAGGCGCCCGTGGGAGAGGTCGATCTCAGATTTTGTTCACAAAAGTGTCTGGGGAGGAGTAGGCCTACTCCTCCCCAGACAGGGAGAAAGGAGAATGCACCTTTTTTTCGTGGTGCTATCTTTTAGACGATGGATGCCCGGAAAAGGTTCCCCTCTCCCATACGATGCCATCGGGGCGGCCGCGATGGTCTATGAATCGAGCGTTTCCCAGGTTTCTTTGAGGCTGATGCCCTGCCTTCCCAACTCTTCCAGAACCGGTTCATAGATCTCGGGGATGTTGGGTACGTGCACCCCGCTCACGCCCGAAATTCCGCCTTGCAGGATCAATCGGGCGGCGATGGCGGCCGGTAGCCCCACCGTTCGGGCCATGGAGGTGTCGCCGTACGGGATGCCAAAGTCAATCAGGGTGGCGGTGATGGCCTCTTTGTGATCGGGGTACTGGGCCACCATTTCGTGCTGCATGATGAGCAGGTCCCGCTCGCCGGGCTTGTAGGCCATTGTGGTTTCCATTCTGGCCGTCAGGATGTCGATGGGGGTGTTCTTGCCGGCAGGCACTGGCTCATCGCCAAAGAGCCCCAGCCATGCCATGTCGGTGATCGGCTTGGCATCGGGCGCCATCCCCCATTTTTCGGCCAGATAGCCGGGCAGGTCCGTGTCGGCGCTCACCCCCAGCAACTGGGCCGTCAGCTCGCGCAGCGTGGTCGGAGCTGGATCCAGGGGCGTGTCTTCCAAAAAGCCCATCGCGACGATCTGGGCCATGGTGGCGCACCAACCCACGTTGCGCAACGTACCCCGGAACATCCAATCGGTGGGCTGAATACCGTAGGTATCCTGGTAGGGCAGGCTATCGCGGTTGGGATAGCCCTCGAATTCGCCCAGCCCCGGGATGTGCACGGGCCAGTAGTGATGGAAGAGTTCATCGCCGGGGATGTCGACGATCTTGCCCTCTTTTTGAAAGCGCGACGGGTTCTTGCCTGCCAGCAGCACGCCCTTGGGGCTCCACGAGAACTTGTAGCCAAAGGGGTTGTCGTTGGCGTCGGGGGCCGGCAGGCCGCCGCACCAGGAGACAAAGCTGGCGATACGGCCGCCTTTGCGGCGTACCTCGTGGATGACCTTCATGGCCGACATGTGGTCGATGCCCGGATCGACGCCGATTTCGTTGAGCAGGATCACGCCCACTTCTTTGGCGGGGCCGTCCAGCGCCTGCATCGCTTCTTTAACGTAGGAGGCGGTGACCATGTGCTTTTTGTGTTTGACGCACATCGATGCGACGATCGGATGGTAGATGTAGGGCAGCAGGCTGACCGCCAGATCGGCCAGCTTGATCTGTTCCTCCAACGCCTCTTGATCGTCGACATTCAGCGCCATGGCCGTGCCGCGGGGGTGACCATCGATCAAGGCCTCGGCCTTGCTCACCGTGCGGCTGGCTACCGTCACCTGAAATTCAGGCACGTCTAACAGGTAGCGAACGTGGGGCCTGCTCACCAAGCCCGCTCCGAGGATTAGGACTTTTTTCATGGCTTTCCTCTCTTTAGGTAATATGGTTCAAAAGGCCGCTCTCGACGGCAAGGTGTGGCAGCGCCGAGAGTCTAGGCCAGGTACTGGGCGATGTACTGATAATCGGGCGTGAGTTTGCCCTGGTAAGCGATCACGGCCCGCTTGATCTCGGGCGGGAGATCGCAGGCCTCAAAGGGTTGGGAAAAATCGCAGCGGGCGATGGCGGGAATAAAGGGCGCCAGAACACGGCTAAAGTCAGCCGACGCCTCGCGGGGGAGCTCGCTGGGCAGGATGTCTACGGCCATCAGCACCACACCGGGGCCCGCGATCCCATCAGTGACATTGCCCGTGATGGGTTCATAGACATAACAAGGGGCGCCGGGTTCGGTCGATTTGACTGTGCACTCGATGGCGCCTTCGACGTCGCAGCTAATGTCGCCGATCACCCGCAGGCGGGGTTGCACCACCGTTTCGAACATCGTTTTCAGATAGCTCTTGGTGACGAGACGCGGATAGGCCTCGGTCCAAAAGATGGCGTTCACCAGCACGTCCAGATGGGGCAGGTACCGTTCAAAGACGCCCCGATACTTGCCGGGGTTCTTGAAATAGTCCTGCAACTCAAAAGGTTCGGCTGGCGAGACCGGTTCGACCATGTGCCATTCTTTGAAGACGACTTTGTAAAGATGGTGTCGGGAATAATCCGTCCGTGAGGAGAGATCCGCCAGCTCTTCCGGCTCGATCTCGATGACGGGCAGCAGGTCGAGCATCTCCTGGGCGCCGCGCGAGACGTTGCCATAGCCGGCTACGCCGATGGTCAATGGCGCCAATAGGTGGGGGAGTCCCTCCTCCTCGATGCGAGACCGAACCCGAGCCAGGGCCTCTTTGGCTTCGTCCAGGTCGTGGTAGTGCCGTGTTTGTTTGAGTTCATCAAAGGGGTTGAGGATGCCTTCCCAAGTCAGGCGCTGGCCCAGCGTCCACAGGGTGTTGATCATGCCCGCCACCCCAGCGTGCCAGCCAAAAAAGATCAGCCGGCGGTTCTTGTCGTCCACCACCCGTTCATAGTCGATGACTGTGCAGCCCAGATCCAGCATCTTTTGCAGCATGGGCATGTTGTAAGGCTGGCCCTTGATGACGTGGGCAAAAAAGAAATAGGCTTTGTCGGGCTGAAAAAAGCTTTTGGGGATCTCTTTGATGCCCAGGATGAGGGAACAGTCGCTCAGGTCCTCCTGGACGCGGACGCCGACGTTTGTGAACTCGCTTTCTTTGAAG
>CAYVLO010000169.1:0-6982 GCA_964452125.1 uncultured Anaerolineaceae bacterium
CGCCGCCCCCGCCCCAGGCGCCACTCCCGTGCGTGGGCCATACCGAGAATTGCTGCACGGCATGCCGTGCCCCTACCAGAAATCAATGTCGGCCTCACAGGCCGCCGGGCCAGCGACTAGCCCAGATCGCCCGTCTCGTAGAGGATGGCAGCCGCTGCCACCAGCCCAGCCGTCTCTGCCCGCAGGATGCGCGGCCCCAGGGTCACCGGCATCAGGCTGTATCCCTGGGCCATTTCGATCTCCTGGCGCGTGAACCCCCCTTCGGGTCCTACGAACAGATTCACCGTCATGGGCGGCCAACCGCCCGACCGGCCCTGGGGTGGGGTGCGCAGCCGGTCGCGCAAACCGAGCGTTTTCTCCTCCTCCCAGGGAATGAGGGACAGCCCGCCCTGGTGACGCGAACGCTCGCACGCCTGAGAGAACAACATGGCCGGTTTGAGGGTGGGTCGGCGACCACGGCGGCATTGCTCGGCCGCCTCCTGAATGATCGACTCCCAGCGCTCGTGTTTTTTCTCCACATCGTCCAGATCCGAGATCACACAACGCTCGGTGATGATGGGCACATACTCGACCACGCCCAGTTCGGTGCACTTTTGCAGCACAAATTCAAAGTGGCGGCTCTTGAGCACCCCCTGATACAAGCTGATCTTGATCCGAGGTTCGCCGCCAGCCAGACGCCGGCGCAGGACCTCCCCCTGGACGGCCCGCCCCTCCACCGCCGTCAATTGTATCTCGATCTCCCAGCCCGAATTATCGAGGACGACGATATGGTCGCCGGGCCGCATGCGCAACACGTTGACAATCTGGTGAGATTGCCGCCCGACCAACGTCACCACGTCCCCTTGGATCATGGACGGCGACACAAAAAAGCGGTGCATGGGCCCTCATTCCCGGTGGGCGACCAGTCCCACCCAATCCTTCTCCTGGCTGCGCTCGATCACTTGCAACCCGTGGCCGGCCAGAGCAGCTCGAACGCCCGCCTCCTGGGGCTCAATCAGCCCGGCAGCGATGACCCGGCCTCCAGGCCGCACGCGCTGGGCCAGCGACGCAGCCATCCCCACGATCACCGGGGCGACAATGTTGACCGCCACCAGATCAAAGTGCCCTTCGTCCAGCGTGGGCACCGGCCCACCGGTGGCAAAGTTCAGGGGCACGGCATCGCCGCCCCGCAGGGACCCGTGAGCCACCCTCACCACCGCCTCCACCCCGTTCATGCGAACGTTTTCCTGGGCCACACTCACCGCCACCGGATCGGCGTCGAGGGCATCGACCCGGCGCGCGCCCAATTTGGCGGCGCCGATGGCCAACACCCCTGAACCCGTGCCCACATCGAGGAGTGTGCTCTGGGATGTGACATACTTTTCCAGCGCCTCCAGGCACAGCCGTGTGGTGGGGTGAAGTCCCGTACCAAAGGCCATGCCCGGTTCCAGCCGGATTGTGACCTCGCCGGGCGCGGGGGCGTACTCTTCCCAGGCCGGCACAATCACCAGGCGCCGCCCCACGCGCTGCAAGTGATAGTGTTGCTTCCAGGCTTCGGCCCAGTCCTCCTCGGCCATCTCGCGGAACATCGGCTCGGCGAAAGGGTAGATCTGGCGCAGGTGCCACAGGCCCTCTTCCAGCCGCCGCCGCGCCTCGTCCGTCGTCCCGTCCAGGGGCAAATAGGTCTTGACCAGCACCTCAGTGGGCAGCGGCGCCGTCCCCAGCTCGTGTTCAAAACAGTCCACCGGCGTCTCGACCACGGCGCGGCCCCGGCCATGACGGTTGAACAACTCGACAACGGCTTCGGCGGCCTCGTCGTCCGCTGTCACGCAGATTTCCAGCCACATGGACTTGGGCTCACTCTCGGCCATCGGCGCTATACAATTCCCAACGCGTCTCTCAATTTTTGGAACAACCCCTTTTCGGGCTGATGCACCACCTCTTTGCCCAAAGTCCGGCCCAATTCCTCCAGCAACTGCTTCTGCTTCTTGTTCAGCTTGGTCGGCGTCAAGACGTTGAACATCACCAACTGGTCGCCCCGGCCATTGCGCCGAAGGTGAGGAACCCCCTTGCCGCGCAAACGAACGACGTCGCCCGTCTGTGTGCCTGCCGGGATGCTCAGATCCTCCTCACCGTCCAAGGTAGCAATGCGAATTTTGTCGCCCAGCGCTGCCTGGGCCATGTTGATATCCAGCTCGAGCATGATGGTTGTGTCGTCACGCTGGAAGAGGGGATGGGGCTTGACGTGGAGAACGACGTACAGATTGCCGGGAGGCCCGCCAAAGGTCCCGGGCTCCCCCTCCCCGGTCAGGCGCACGCGGGTGTCGCTGTCCACACCTGCCGGAATGTCCACCGAAATCGTCCGTTCCGTCCGGACCACCTTTTCGCCCCGGCACTGGCTGCAGGGTGAGGTCACGATCTCGCGCTCGCCGTGACACCGCGGGCACACCGTCACCTGAATGAACGACCCCATAAAGGTCTGCTGCTGGCGCCGGACCTCGCCGGTGCCGTTGCACTGAGGGCAACGGATGGGCTGGGTGCCTGGCTCGGCCCCGCTCCCCTTGCACTGAGGGCACGTTTCGTGGCGCATGAGGGTGATCTCTTTGCTGCAGCCAAAGACCGCCTCTTCAAACTCGATGGTGAGATCGTAACGGAGGTCAGCGCCGCGAGTGGGTCCGGGCCGCGCCGATCCGCCCGTTCGCATTCCGCCAAAAAAGCTCTCGAAAATATCTTCGATGCCGCCAAACCCGGAGAAATCGGTATAGCTCCCACCAAACCCAGCCTGCGGCCCGGCATGGCCAAAGCGGTCATACATGGCCCGCTTTTCCTGGTCCGATAGCACCTCATAGGCTTCGTTGATCTCTTTGAATTTGGCTTCGGCGTCGGGCTCTTTGTTGACGTCGGGATGGTACTGGCGAGCGAGGCGACGGAACGATTTCTTGATCTGCTCGTCCGTCGCCTGGCGATCGACACCCAGTACTTGATAATAATCGCGTTTTGCGCTCATAGATTCTCGTTTCAAACAAGATATCCAAGGGGTGACGCCCGCCAAGTCCGGAACACCGTTTGGGCATCACCCCCGGATGTCAACTACGCCTCGCTGAACTCGCCCTCGACCACATCGTCCTCTTCACCCGAGGGCGGGGTGTCGGTCCCTCCATCGGACGGGGGCGTGCCCGGCTGTTCGTACATGGCCGCGCCCAGCTTTTGCAGAGCGTCCGATAGGTCCTGGACGGTGCGCTGAATCTCGGTCAGATCCTGACCTTGCAGGGCCGTTCGGCAGGCTGCGATCTTGGCTTCGACCTCAGATTTGACCTCCGCCGGCGCCTTTTCGCCCTGCTCGCGCAACAACTTTTCCGCCTGGTAAATCAACGAGTCGGCGTTGTTTCGAGCTTCTACTTCGCTGCGGCGCTTTTCGTCCTCTTGGCGATGGCTTTCCGAGTCGCGGACCATCTGCTCCACTTCATCCTTGCTCAAACCGCTGGAGGCCGTAATGGTGATCGACTGCGCGCGACCCGTGGCCTTGTCCTGCGCCCCCACATGCAAAATGCCGTCGGCATCAATGTCAAACGTCACCTCGATCTGGGGAATGCCGCGAGGGGCGGGCGGAATGCCATCCAGGATAAACTTGCCCAACGTCTTGTTATCGGCGGCCATGGGGCGCTCGCCCTGCAACACGTGAATTTCGACGCTGGTTTGGCCATCGGCGGCTGTGGAAAAGATCTGGCTCTTTTTGGTCGGGATGGTGGTGTTGCGTTCGATCAGGGGCGTGGCTACCCGGCCCAGCGTCTCGATGCTCAGCGTCAACGGGGTGACGTCGAGCAGCAACACATCCTTTACCTCACCGCCGAGCACGCCAGCCTGGATCGCCGCTCCCAGGGCCACCACCTCATCGGGGTTCACCCCGCGATGGGGCTCACGGCTAAAGAATTTGCGAACCGCTTCCTGAATGGCAGGCATGCGGGTCATGCCCCCCACCAGAATCACTTCGCCGATCTCAGACTGGGTCAGCTTGGCATCCTTCATGGCTTGCTGGCAGGGGCCAATCGACTTTTGGATCAGGTCATCGACCAACTGCTCGAGCTTGGCCCGGCTCAGCATCATCTGCAAATGCTTGGGTCCGCTGGCGTCGGCGGTGATAAAGGGCAGGTTGATCTCGGTCTGCATGGTCGTCGACAGCTCGATCTTGGCCTTTTCAGCGGCCTCTTTCAGGCGTTGCAGGGCCATCCGGTCCTGGCGCAAATCGATCCCCTGTTCCTTCAGAAATTCGTCGGCCACCCAGTTGATCACCCGCTGGTCAAAGTCGTCGCCGCCCAGGAAGGTATCGCCGTTGGTCGACAGCACTTCAAAGACATCGTCCCCCACGTCCAGGATACTGATGTCAAAGGTTCCGCCTCCCAAGTCATAGACGGCGATCTTTTGATCGACCCTCTTGCCCAGCCCGTAGGCCAGGGACGATGCGGTCGGCTCGTTGATGATGCGCAACACATTCAACCCGGCGATCTTGCCGGCATCCTTGGTCGCCTGTCGTTGGCTGTCGTTAAAGTACGCCGGCACGGTGATGACCGCTTCGGTAATCGACTCGCCCAGATAGGCCTCGGCGTCCTGCTTGATCTTTTGCAGAATCATGGCCGAGATCTCGGGCGGCGAGTAGCTCTTGCCCCCCATCTCGACCCAGGCATCGCCGTTGGTTTGCTCCACGATCTTGTAGGGCAGGATCTTGCGCGCCTTGGCCACTTCGGCGTCCGAGTACTTGCGCCCCATCAACCGCTTGATGGAAAAGATGGTATTGTCCGGGTTGGTGATGGCCTGGCGCCGGGCCACCTGGCCCACCATCCGTTCGCTCGTCTTGGGGTTCACCGCCACTACGGAGGGGAACAACCGCCCCCCTTCCGAGCTAGAGATGACCGTCGGTTCGCCGCCTTCCATCACCGCACACACCGAGTTGGTCGTGCCCAAATCAATTCCAATGATTTTCGCCATGACTTTTCTCCTCTTTATGGTAGCATCGGCACAGGGGTCCTATGCCGCGTTTGTTTCCTCTGATTCACAAGCCGCCGCGTCGTTCGATTCCGATTCAGGCGCTGGCAAGGAGCCAGCCGACACACGGACCATGCTGGGCCGCAACACCCGGTCGCCCAATCGGTATCCCTTTTGCAGGCAGCCGATCACCTCTCCCGCCGGCACAGTGTCCGATGGTTCGTGGGTGACCGCTTCGTGCAGACATGGATCAAAGGGGGTGCCCACCGCGTCGATGGGCTCAATGCCTTCCTGAGCCAACAGCCGGGAAAACTTTTGGTAGATGAGCCGAACACCCTCGGCCCAGTCCCGCGCAGCCTGATTCTCGGGCATCGACTCGAAAGCTCGCTCGAAATCATCCATCACCGGGAGGATCTGCATCAACATGCCCACCTTGGCATGGGTGTAGGCCTGATCCCGGTCGCGGTCAAAGCGCTTGCGGGCGTTGGCCAGCTCGGCCAAGGCTCGCTGCCAACCGTCCAGATATTCCGCCTCCTTGGCCCTGGCTTCTTCCAATTCAGCGCGGAGGGCCGCTTGTTCGTCAACCGCTTCCTCCTCCAGAATCTCCTCGGCTTGTTTCATCTCTTCAAACTCTGCGGGAACCTCTTGGGCGCCCACGGTCTCTGGGTTCTGTTCAGCGCCGCCGGATGGGCGGGCTCGATCGCTCTTCACCTTTGCACTCCTCCTCTTTCTACGATTCCTCAGATTCGCCATACAGGTCGCCGAACAGATCGCTCATCAACCCGGCCACATACCGCACCGTAGAGATGGCACGGCTGTAGGGCATGCGCATCGGGCCCATCACGCCCAGGGCGCCGATGGCCTCACCGATCACCCCGTAGGGAGACACCACCAGACTGCACTCTCTGAGTTCGTTCCAACGGCCCTCGCCGCCAATAATGACCTGGACGCCGCCCACTTGGAGCATATCGGTCAGCAGGTCCTCCAGCAAGGTTCGGTCTTCGAACAACTGCACCACGTTGCGGGCGCTTTCGGCCACCGCGAACTCGGGTTGATGGAGGATGTTCAGCAACCCATCCCGGTACAGGTACAGCCCAGACTGCTCGTCCACCTGCTTCAAAAGGTTGACCACCACTTCAAGAACCCGCTGTTCAAAAGCGCCGCCCTGGCGGGTCACTGCCCGAATGCGCTGCACTGACTCCCCAGCACACAGATCGTTCAAGCGGTTGGTCACCTGCCGCAGGGTGTCCTGGCTCATCGCCTCTTCCAAAGGCAGCACCTGCTGCCGGACCATGCCGCCTTCCAACACGACGATCAACATCGCCAGCGAATCGTGGATCGAAATAAGCTCCAGATGTCGCAGGCGGGCCTGCTCTGTTTTCAGGCTGGTCACTAGCGCCGCCGAGTGGGATGTCCGAGCCAGCACCGACGCAGCCAGACGCATCCACTGCTCCAGATCGACCCCCACCTGATGAAACTGGTGGCGGATCAAACGCTGCTCATCCACGGGCAAATGCGACTCTTGCATCAGCCGTTCCACAAAATAGCGATAGCCCATCTCGGTGGGCACGCGACCGGCCGACGTGTGCGGTTGGAGCAAATAGCCCGCTTCCTCCAACGCGGCCATCTCGTTGCGTATCGTAGCCGAGCTAACGCCCAACCCATAGTTTTGGATCGTCTTGGAGCCAACAGGCTGAGCCCCCGAGATATACTCGCGGATGACCAGAGCCAGAATCAGTTGTTGGCGTGATGTCAATTCATTCATAACTTTTTTAGTGCAGCCTGCGCTGCACGCAATTCAACCTATCCCTTCCCAAAGTTAGCACTCGATGACATCGAGTGCTAACCACTTCCTTGGAGAATAGTACCACGAACCGCGCCGTCTGTCAAGAAGGGAACCAGGGGAGAATTGGCAGGGGTGTATTTCAACTTTCTGGGTGACTTCGTTACGCCCTTTGGGTGGTGAGTAGACATCCTCTGGAGTGCGGCAGCTTGCTGCCGCAAAAATCCGCGCAAGCAAGCT
>CAYVLO010000170.1:0-6934 GCA_964452125.1 uncultured Anaerolineaceae bacterium
CATCCTGAGCGAAGCGCGGCGGAAACGATGGTACATCTCGCCGAGCGAAATGCGCAGGATCCAGAAGCAGCGTGCGATTCGCCGGGCTCGACGCCGGCAGCGGCAGCGAGACGCGCGGCAGAAATTCCACTAGCGAGACTCGCGAAAGGAGGATCCCTTGGCCAAAGAAAAGGACAAGATCGAACTGCAAGGGACGATCGTAGACTGCTTGCCGGGTACTCAGTTCAAGGTACGGCTGGACAATGATCATGAAGTGCTGGCCTACCTCTCGGGCAAAATGCGAAGATACTATATTCGCGTGTTGCTCGGGGACCGGGTACTGGTTGAGCTTTCACCATACGATCTGACCCGAGGCAGAATCACCTATCGGTACAAAAAGCAGCCATCGACGACGCCTGGATAGGAATATCGGCGCTCTCTCGGTTCGTAGGGACAGAGAGAGCCCAGAAAGGGCCAACGATGTTCTCAGCCGGGGATAAAGTCGTTCACCCCGGGTATGGGCCTGGTATCATCCGGTGCATCGAACGCCGCCAGATCTTGGAAGACGAAAAACAATACTACATCATCGACATGATGGCTGGCGGCGGCACCCTGATGACACCCGTAACCAAGGCGGACGAGATTGGGTTGCGTTCGGCCATTAGTCGGGCAAAGGCCATGGCGCTCTTGCAGATGCTAAAAGAGGACCCCAAGCCCTTGCCGGGCGATTTTAAAGAACGCCATGCCGGTGTACAGGAATGCCTGAACGAAGGTGACATCTTTACATCGGCCGGAGTCGTTCGGGATCTGGCCTGGCACGGCCACAAGCGCGGTCTCACCAAGCGGGACCAGCAGCTAAAGGAAAAAGCTGAGGAACTGGTAGCTGGCGAGCTGGCGTTGGTCAACGGGATTCAACTCAAGGAAGCGCTGGAACAAGTCGAAGCTGTCCTTGTGGCAGCTATGAACGGCGGATAGGTCGAAACGACCTCTCCCATTATCCTTCTGGGATGTTGTGCCTTTGTTGATTCAGCGGAAAACGCCCCTGCATCGCGGATCGTATGGATCGAGAAGGGACTGAGAACAAAGATTCGGAAAAAGCCACCCGGGTTGCGGGTGGCTTTTTTGAATCTTTTGACATTCAGGCCATTCGACGGCCGCACAGCGCCTAATCGAAGGCCTTGCGCCAATCTCCGTGGCGGCCCAATAGCCGACCCAACTCGTAATAGTAGCCGCCGACATAGGCCAAAAGCCCGGCGCGTTGGAAATCCAACTGGCCGCGCTCGTTCAATACGCTTTCATCCGCCTGAATGGCCACCACCTCTCCGATAAAGAGATCGTGGACACCCATGTTCAAATGGTGGGTGACCTTGCATTCCAACGAAATGGGGCATTCGGCGACAAGAGGCACACCCACCTTGCTCGCCGGAACCGGTGTCAGGCCACAGGCTTGAAATTTGTCCACCTCTCGGCCCGATGCGTGGCCGCAATAATCGACGATCTCCACCTGATCAGCGCGGGGCAGATTGACGACAAACTCGCCCGCATCGACGATCAGCTTGTGCGAAAAACGGGTGGGGCGCACACTAATGGACACGGAGGGTGGATTGGATGATATGGTACCAGCCCATGCCAGAGTAAGAACATTGGGGCGCTCGCGCCCACAACTTACCAGGACGGGCGGCGCCGGATACAGAGCCGTTGCACCAGGCTTTTGCACTTTCATTCTATCACTTCCTTTTTTCAGGTTGGGTTGGATCCTCGAGCGATAGGCAAAGGAACCTGAGGATAACGCCAGGCCCCCCTGACAATCGCGTCAATGAGCAGGCAACCCCTCGGTCATTTCCAGCAAAAGGCGATCATCGAGAGATCCGGTCACATCCAGGGTCATCCCACGGCCAACACGATCCGCCATATCGCGGAATATGTCGAACAGGATTTCCACGCTCGACGCTGCATCGCCGATCAGGATGTGGCGATAAGCCTCCTGGCGCATGGTATCAGGGGCGATGAGCAGGATCATGGTCTCCACGCCGCTGGCTGTGGCCAGCTCTTCGCCGGTTTCCTCATCACTGACAATGATTTGCATGCGCCGTTCCTTCTTTGGGTCGATCATAAAATGTAAATCCTCAAATCCTTCCATACGAAATGGGAAACCTCCCGCTCCTCCCGGGAGGAGGGGGGCAATGGTTGGGCTACGCCAGATGGTATTGTACTGTAAAAGAATCCCCTTGGCAAGCAGCAACCCAAGCCTTGTACCGCCGCGGCCGGCGTTATCGAGATCGTGGGGATTGGGCCAGCAGCACGACCACCGTCCTGGGCTGGACACGGTAGGTTGGCCCTTCCACCAGGGGTGCGTCGGGCCCTGGGTCCAAGTCATCCGGCGATTCCAGCGAGGTGTCCAACAGCCGTCGCCACCGACCCTGGACGCACCCAGGACCAAGCGGTAGCTCAAAGTCGAGCGCCTTCCAATAGGCGTTCAGAATCAGAAAAAAGATGCCGCGATTGCCCTGGACCGAAAAAGCCAGCGTGTGAGAATGATGGTTCCAATCGGGCTGGTTTCGTTTGATCCCATGCCATTGGATTTGGGTCTGGTGCAAGAGCTGCATGAGGCTTCGGCCGCTGTGATTCCGATAGACGCTCAACCCCAGTCGAAAACGGATCAGTTCTTGGACGAAACGGTAAAGATCGGCATGCTTTTCGAGGAGGCTCCAATCGAACCAACTGACCTCATTATCCTGGCAGTAGGCGTTGTTGTTTCCCTGTTGGCTGCGTCGGACCTCATCGCCCATCAGCAGCATGGGAACGCCCAGCGACAGGATGGTGGTGGTGAAAAAGTTCTTGATCTGGCGCTGGCGGAGCTGCTCAATCCGAGGGTCGTCCGAGGGTCCCTCCACACCGCAGTTCCAGCTCAGGTTGTGATCGGTGCCGTCGCGATTGCCCTCTTTGTTGGCCTCGTTGTGTTTGCGGTTGTACGAGACCACATCGTTCAACGTAAAGCCGTCGTGGCAGGTCACAAAATTGATGCTCTGTTCTGGCCCTTGGGCCTCGTGCCCATACAGATCGGGACTGGCCAAAAATCGCGAGGCCAGTTTGGATACCTTCCCCGGGTCGCCGCGCAAGAAACTGCGGACGTCGTCGCGGAAATGTCCATTCCACTCTTTCCATCGCTCGCCGATAAAACTGCCCACTTGATAAAGGCCCGCGGCATCCCATGCCTCGGCGATCAACTTGGTGCCCGCCAGGATAGGATCGGTCTCGATGTCCCAGATGATCGGCGGATTCATCAACGGCTCGCCCGACTCGTCCCGCGAAAAGATAGAAGCCAGGTCAAAGCGAAAGCCATCAACGTGCATTTCCTGCACCCAGTAGTGGAGGCTATCCAAGATCAGGCGCCGAACCATCGACTGGTTGGCGTTCAGGGTGTTCCCACAGCCGCTGTAATTGGCATAGTGGCCCTCGCCGTTTTCCAGGATATAGTAGGCGCTATTCTCAATGCCCCTGAAACAAAAGGTCGGTCCCTTGTGATCGGCTTCGGCAGTATGGTTATACACCACATCCAGAATCACTTCGATGCCAGCGCGATGGAGGGCCTTGACCATGTCGCGGAATTCGTCAAGAACCACCAACGGATCATCGCTGGTGCCATAGCCATTGTGCGGCGCAAAGAAAGAGACGGGATTGTAGCCCCAGTAGTTGGTCAAGCCTTCAGGAGCCTCCTGCACGTCGAATTGAAAGACGGGCAGCAATTCGACCGCGGTAATGCCCAAATCCAGCAGATAGGGGATCTTGGCGACAAGGCCAGCGTAGGCGCCGCGCTGGTGAGCTGGGACGCCCGAGTTTGGATGCTTGGTGAACCCACCGATGTGCAACTCGTAGATAATGGTCTGGCTAAAGGGCCGCTTCAAGGGGGCGTCGTCTTCCCAATCATACGTGCTCGGGTCGACGATGACGCTCTTCATGGCGAGGGCCGTGTGATCGCCGGGCTGGCAAAGGGTGGCGCGGTTATAGGTGCGCGGCACGGCCACCGCCCGCCCATAGGGATCGAGCAGGATCTTGGTATTGTCGAAACGGTGGCCCTCTTCCGGGGAAAAGGGGCCGTCGATCCGATAGCCATAGATCTGGCCGGCCCTGAGGCCAGGCACAAAAACATGCCAATAGTGAAAGGTCCGGTTCCGCTGAGGATCGAGGGGGATCGCTTGGGCCGGCGCGGCGTCATCCACCCCATCGAACAAGAGCAATTCAACGGCAGTGCTGTTCTTGGAATAGATCGAAAAATTGACACCGGTGGGGCAGACCGTAGCGCCCAGGGGGTAACTCTGACCCGGCAATGGCTCTAGGATCACAGTGGTGCCATCCCCTGAGACATTGTTCGCCAACAGGCTGCTGGCCCGGAGCGGGTGACATCTGCCCTGCCCCGGCACATCGAAGCTTTCTGATTGAACGCACATCGCGGGCCGATGGGTCCGCTAGCGCCCCGGCGGGCAGGACGCCTGGTCACAATTCCTCTCCCAAAACAGGCTGGGGGCGATACTGGGCCATGGTTCTTGCCAGTGGACGCAGCTCCAACCACCACTGCTCCTTGGGCCGCCGAAAGTCCGCCTCTACCAACCGGGGCAGATCCTCCAGGTTGGTGAAGCGAATGCGGCCATCCACAAGGCCAATGGCAGCGATGGCCGGCGAGGGCTTGCCCACTTGTTCCAGCAGGTAATCGATGCTTCGGGCAGCCAGGCGCGTGGCCTGAATACGGTCAAAGGGCGAAGGGTTGCCGCCTTGCTGCACGTGACCCAGAATGGCTTGGCGGACGTCAAAGAGATTTCCCCCCTCCTTTTCGAACAGGGCGCACATAAAGTCGGTCGTGTAGAGTGGATCGGTGTTCTCGTTGCGGATCATCAATCCCAACCGCTTGCCTTGGCGGAAACCATCAATGAGGTGATCGACATCTGCCTGAAGGTCGGCCAGTGATACCCCCTCTTCCGGCAGATAGACGCGCTCGGCGCCGGTTGAGAGACCGCTCACCAGGGCCAGGTAGCCACAATCGCCGCCCATCACCTGGACGACAAAGCACCGGCGCGAAGCCACCGCCGACTCTTTGATCTTGTCGACATTGGAGATGATGTTGTTAAGGGCGCTATCGGAACCAATGCTCAATTGAGACCCTGGCAGGTTGTTGTCGATAGAGGCCGGCAGGCACACAATGGGAATATCAAAAGCCGGGTAATCGCATCGTTTTGTGAGGAGCTGATAGGCAGTCTGATACCCGGTCCAACCCCCGATCATCAGCAGCCCGTCAATCCGATGCTCTTCGATCTGGCGGGCGATCAGGTAGAACTCTTTGCCGACAGGGATCTTGCGGTTGGTGCCCAACTCGGCCCCGCCCTTGGACACCCACGAGCTGACGTTCATCCAATCCATTTCCTGGATCTGGCCTTCGACAAAGCCCTGAAAGCCATTTTGGATCGCCAGCATCGTGTGTCCCTTGTCCATGCCCAGCCGGACGGCGGCGCGGACGGCGGTGTTCATCCCCGGCGCCGGCCCTCCGCTGTGCAGCACAGCCAGCCGCAGGACCTTTTGGTCGGGGCCGGGCAGGTGAGGACGGGCGCGCAACAGAGTGCGCAACACGCGAAACGAGTCGGAAAAGCTACTGCCCCGCATGGCCAGGGCCAAATCATAATCTTGGGCCTGGATGGCCTGGGCCAGCTGCTGCGTTTTTTCCACACAGTCCATCAACGGCGAAACGACGATAGCGTGCTGGCGGAGGCCCACCAGCTTGGGTTCATCATCGGGGTTGGTACACAATGCCTCTTTGACGGCCTCGTGACCAAGCATCGTGCTCATATAGCGGTCAAAAGCGCTCGGCGCGCCGCCTCGCTGGACGTGGCCCAGGATGGTGACGCGAACGTCAACCCCAAGCCCCTTTTCCAAGACGCCTTTGACATAGTCGCTGGTGATGGGCCGGCCTTCCCGATCATGGGCCCCCTCGGCCACGATCACCACGCTCTGGCGGCGCCCCCGAGCCCGGCCCTCCCGCAGACTCTGGCACATCGTTTCTTCCCAGTTCTCGACGTTCGGTGGGCTTTCGGGGATAAGGACCCAGTTGGCGCCGGTGGCCAAGGCGCTCATCAGGGCCAGGTAGCCGCAGTGCCGGCCCATGACCTCGACCACAAAGGTGCGTTGGTGGCTGGCAGCCGTGGTACCGATGGCGTCGATGGCTTCGGTGATGCGATGCAGGGCCGTATCGGCGCCGATGGTCATATCGGTGCCAAACATATCGTTGTCGATGGAACCTACCAGGCCGACGATGGCCAGTTGAGGATGTCGGTCGGCCTGCGCCTGGCTAATGGTCTCGGTCTGGCGCAATTCGGCCAGCAGGCTGGGCCATTCCTGCCGAAAGATGTTGGCGCCAGTCAGGCTGCCGTCGCCGCCGATGATGATCAAGGCGTCAATATCATGGATCACCAGATTCCGGGCAGCCTGGAGGCGGCCTTCTCGGGTGCGAAACTGATCACAACGCGCCGAGCCGATGACGGTCCCCCCTTGCTGCAAAATGCCGCCCACCGCATCCCAGGTCATCCGGCGGATGCAGTCGCCGCCGTCGACCATGCCCTGGTACCCTTCATAAATGGCGTACACATCGACACCATGGTTGAGGGCCGTTCTCACCACAGCCCGAACTGCGGCGTTCATTCCCTGCGCGTCACCGCCGCTGGTCAGAACACCGAGGCTTCGCTTGGATTGCGCCGGCATTTCGCCCATCCCTACCTCCCGAAACGCAGTTCCCCTTTCCCTGCGATCCTGATCGAGAAAAAGACCCCGCTGCACCGAATTGGATGCAGCGAGGCCCATCATACCATTATTGGCAGTAGAGGTCAAACCGATCGCGACAGGCCCCTTCCTTTCGGGCCTAATCTCCCAGGGTGGCGACCATCACGGCCTTGATGGTGTGCATCCGGTTCTC
>CAYVLO010000171.1:0-6863 GCA_964452125.1 uncultured Anaerolineaceae bacterium
CAGCCGGCGCCGCTCGATCTGCGCGCCCAGCACCTGCTCGATTTGGCGCACCAAAGCTTCTTCCCCGTGCGTCACAAAGGTGAACGCCTGACCGGCCTTTTCGGCGCGGCCCGTCCGCCCGATGCGATGGGTGTAGGCATCCACCGTGTCGGGCATGTCAAAGTTGATCACGTGCGAGATATCCGACACGTCGATGCCGCGCGCGGCAATGTCGGTGGCCACCAAAATGTCGTATTTCCCCCGCCGGAAACCGTCAATGGCCTCCTGGCGCTGATTCTGCGACATGTTGCCCTGCAGCGCCGAAACGCGATACTTTTCCTTTTCCAGGCTGCGGGCCAGGTTGCGGGCTCGATACTTGGTGCGGGTAAAGATCAGCACCCGTCCCGTGGCGGTCTGCTGCAAGGTCGCCAGCAGGAGATCGGTCTTGCGGGCCTGAGACACAGAAAAGAGGGCATGGGACACCGTCTCTGCCGGAGCGATGGCGCCGATCTGTACGGTGACCGGATTGTGCAAGATCGTGTCGGCCAACTGGCGGATCTCGTCGGGCATGGTCGCCGAGAAAAAGAGGGTCTGCCGCTGGGCGGGCACGAGCTTGAGAATGCGGCGGATGTCGGGCAAAAAGCCCATATCGCACATGCGGTCGGCCTCATCCAAGACCAATACTTCGACGTGGGATAAATCGATGCCGCCATCGCCCACCACGTCCAACAAACGACCGGGGCAGGCAACGACGATCTCAACGCCGCGCCGCAAGGCGGTCACCTGCCGGCTCTTGCTCACGCCCCCATACACCGTGACGCTGCGGATATTGGTGCGCCGGCCCAGGTTGACGATGTCCTGGTGGATCTGTTCGGCCAGCTCGCGTGTGGGCGCCACGATGAGGGCGCGTACCTGGCGCACGGGGCCGCGGGTCAGGCGCTGCAAGATGGGCAGCACAAAGGCCGCGGTTTTGCCGGTGCCTGTTTGGGCCAGGCCCAACACGTCGCGCCCCTGCATTACCACAGGGATGGCCTGCTCCTGAATGGGGGTAGGGATTTCGTACCGGGCTGCCTGGATGCCCGCCTGAATGCGCGCATCGAGGGAAAATTGTTCAAACTTCATCGAGTACTCCTTGACTCTTTTGAGCCAAGTCGCACTCTTGACTCTGAACTATCAGGAAAGGACGATTAATGTTCGATGGCGCAAAAAACCGCCCCGATCGCGTGAATCGGAGCGGTACCTCATGCCAGACCGATTTGCTTTCCTAACGGGATTGACTATACCACCCCTTTGGCTTTGTGTCAAAACAGAAGAGGGCTCGCGCGCGCATGCCGCCAGCCCATCAATCCGACAGGACGGAATCAATCTGCTCCAAGGCCCATCAGGTCTTTTTTGGAGTGCGCAAGCTCTGCTTGCGCGGGTTTTTGCGGCAGCAAGCTGCCGCACTCCAAAGTCAGCCTTCTCAATCAGGCATCGTCATCGCGTTGATGCGATAAAGGGCTTTGCCGTGGGCGCGCATGCCGCCAGTCCATCAATCCGACAGGACGGAATCAATCTGCTCCAGGGCCCAATCAACGACGTCGCGGGTGATGACCAGGGGCGGAGCGAAACGGATGGTGTTCTCGTGGGTCTCTTTGCACAGCAATCCCTTTCCCATCAGCATCTCGCAATATTGCCGGGCGCCGCCGGCCTCTGGGAAGAACTCGACGCCGATCATCAGGCCCTTGCCCCGGACCTCTTTGATCAAAGGATTCTTGATTTGCCGCAGCCCGTCCATGAAATAGGCGCCCATCGCGGCGGCGTTCTCGATCATCCCCTCCTCGATGAGGACCTTGAGCGCCACACGGGCCACCGCGCAGGCCAGGGGATTGCCGCCAAAAGTGCTGCCATGCTCCCCAGGCTTGAGCACGCTCATGACTTCGGTGTTGGAGAGGACCGCCGAAACGGGGTAGAACCCCCCCGACAGCGCCTTGCCCACCAGCGTCAGGTCCGACTCGATGCCCTCGTGCTCTTCGGCCAACAGCTTGCCCGTGCGCCCCAACCCGGTCTGAATCTCGTCCAGGATCAGGACGACGTTGTGCTCGCTGCAGAGGGCCCTGGCCTGTTTGAGATAGCCGTCGGGGGGGATGAGGATCCCGGCCTCGCCCTGGATCGGCTCGACCATAAAGGCGACGGTGTTGGGCGTAATCGCCTCTTCCAGCGCCTGCGCATCTCCAAAAGGAATGATCTTGAACCCAGGGGTGAATGGCCCAAAGCCCAGGCGAGAACTCTCATCGGTGCTAAAGCCCACGATGGTGATGGTCCGACCGTGAAAGTTGTTGCAGCAGACAATGATCTCGGCCTGATCTTCGGGCACCCCCTTGACCGTATAGCCCCATTTGCGGGCGACCTTGATGGCCGACTCGACGGCCTCGGCCCCGCTGTTCATAGGCAGCACCCGGTGGGAACGGGTCATCTCGCACACCTCTTGATAAAAGAGGCCAAGCTGGTCATTGCGAAAGGCGCGGGAAGTGAGGGTCAGCTTTTGGGCCTGCTCGATCATGGCCTGCATGATGCGCGGGTGGCAATGACCTTGATTGACCGCCGAATAGGCCGAAAGGCAATCCAGGTATTTCTTGCCTTCGACGTCCCACACCCAGACGCCCTCACCGCGTTCGACAACGACATCCAGCGGTTTGTAATTGGCCGCCCCATACTCGGTCTCTAAGCGAATGAGCTCTTGCGGTTTCATAAGGGGTACCTCCTTGTATCTCTCGAATTGATCATGGAAAGCAAATGGGAGGACACGATAGCCCAGGCGAGCGGTTCGCATCTGTCAAGCCCTGGGGGATCCCCCTCGTCATGGGCCATTCTATCACCCTTTCATCGCCCTGTCAAAAGCTCAAGCCGCGAGGCCTCAACCATAGCCTCCACACTCGCGAACGAGGGCATCCATCGTTTTGTGACACCACATGGACCCCCGATTGCGCTGGGGGGACGTACAGCGCGGCGCAGGCCGACCCCGAGGACGGGGGCGGCGAGCGTCAAGCGCGTATCAGTACGATCCGGCATGGAAGCCCTCCAGAATTCAGGCTGCCTGCGAGACGGCGCCCAACATGATCGTTGCGCGTTTGGCCATCCCCCTGTATAATGGGTTCATCAAATGGAGTGTGAGAGAGTCATCATGGATAAAAACATCGATTGGATTGACCTGTGGCGGGAGCTGGTCGAGGTGCACGTCGGCTCCTGGTCGGCCCGGTTCGCCGGAAAAGGCGAATCGGAAGAGGCGGGGGAAGCCATCGCTCGCGCTTTTGATGCCCGGGTGCGAGAGCGCTCCAAAAAGCGCGATTCCAGCCGGCAGGCTGTGATCGACGCCCTCCAGGCGCACCCAGGCTCTACCCTGCTGGACATTGGGGCCGGAAGCGGAGCCTGGGTCTGTCGGCTGGCTCCCTATGCGCGGCGCATCACAGCCATCGATTCCTCCTCGGCGATGATCGACCTGATGCAGAAAAAGTTGGAAGAAGAGGGCATCGACAACGTCCAGACCGTTCAGGGGTGGTGGCCCGACGTGACCGTCGAACCCCACGATTTTTCCCTCTGCTCCCACGCCATGTACGGCTCTGCCGACCTGCCGGCTTTTGTCCAGCGCATGATGGCGGTCACCCGCCGCACCTGCTTCCTGGTGATGCGGGCGCCCACACCTGATGGGCTCATGGCCGAAGCAGCCCTGCACATCTGGGGGCATCCCTACGATAGCCCCAACTTTCAGGTGGCCTACAACGCCCTATTGCAGATGGGACTCTTTCCCAACGTCCTCATGGAGGACAGCGGCCTGCGGCCCCCGCGCACCAATGGCAGCCTAGAAGAGGCCCTTTCCAAGGTGAAACGCCGCCTGGGGTTGGCCCATCAAACCGAACACGACGATTTCCTGATGGACTTGCTGCGCCGGCGATTGACCTGGCAAGAGGGACAGTACGTCTGGCCTGCCGGCGTCCGTTCGGCGCTGATCTATTGGAACGTGGAATAGCGCACTAGCGCCAAAACGCGCCCCTGGCACAAGGCTTGGGGCGCGATATCGACCGACGACGGGCGACGCATTCCCATTACTCCAGCCCAGGCCGGCGAACCGGCCCCTGTCCGAATCGACGCAGCTCGCAATTGGTTTCTGGGAATGCGTCGCCCCTACTGCTCATTCAGGTCATGGGTTGACGGGTCCGCAAGGCACCCGACCGCTACTCGACCCTCACCGTCTGGTAGGCTTCATAGGCTGTGCCGTCCAGATCCTTGGCGATAAAGCCGACGATGTACTGACCGGGCGCCGCGTCCAGCTCTTCCCAGGTGAACACCTGATCGCCAAAGGTCAGGGTGCCTCCTTCCTGGGTAGCCATCTGCACCACCTTGCCGCTGGAATCCAGGTCCATCCACTTTTCGAGGATGGTAAAGGTGTCGCCCGTCTGGGGGATGATCTCTCGCGGCGCGCCAGTGCCTCCCTCGCCGGTAAAGCCAAAGGTCCGCTGCAACACACCATTGCTAAAGTAGAGGCGGGCATAGCGGGATTCGCCGCCGTCGGCGTAGGTATAGATCCCTTCCACGGTACTGACCGCCTCTTCAAACGAAGCGCCATACACCTCGGGCGTAAAGAGAGTCACGACCGACTCGAAACCATCGGAAATGGCGAACACGATCGGCTCCCACTCGAATTCCAACGCAAAGGTCTCCCCCTCGGGCCAGACGGGGTAATAGACGCCCTGGATCTCGCGGGTATCATAACTCTCCAGGAAATCCATATCGGCCACCAAGATCGAGTTCGCCTGTTGATCGTAAAAGCCCACCCACAGAAGGATATGCCCGATGTTTGTACCGCGGATGTCAGTGCTCAAGAGCACCGGGTTGCCGGGGGAAGCGACACTGTCGGACAGCGTGATCGGCGCGATCTCGATCGGACCCGCACCAGGCGCTTCAATGGTAGCCGAGCGATCCGGAAGGTCGACGGGGCCCACAGTCGGTTGGAAGGAACGACCTGTGTAATGATAGGCTAACAGATCATCCCACAGCGACTGTTCCGCAAAGCGACGGGCAATGGCCGTGTACGACTCGGGACCGGCAATCGCCGACCCATAGAGCTGAGAGTTGGGAAAGTAGACCGAAACCCCTGTGGCGCCCGGTTTTTTGGCGCCATGCTTCTCGGCAATGACCGCCGTCTGCAGCGAGGCCAGCACCTGGTCGGCCGCCTGAGTCACGGCAGGGTCGTTGGTCTGTTGCTGGATCAACTGCACAAAGTGACCCAGATCGATATAGGAGGGGGGCACCTGGGTGCCAAAAATGCTGGTGAACGACTGGGCATACGTCCGTGCCTTGGCCACCGCCGCTTGATTCACCTGCTGGAGGGCATAGGAGAGATCGTTCACACTGCTCATCAAGCCGGGCACGGCGGCCAGGTCCACCGCTGTGAGGGTGATATCCTGTCCCATCTGGCGGGAAAGCTGCGCTGCGCTGGGCACGCTGACCGAGCCCCCACCAAGCAAGCCGAACAGCCCACCCATCGGCGAACCCTGGCGCATGAATTCGGCCCGCGCCTGATCGTCCACAATGCGCTGGTCTTCATCGATATAGCTATCGACGATCATCTGGCCCAGGCCCGCACCATCCATATCGGGGTTGGCCTGGAGCGCCCGCAAAAAGCCGGTGTAGGCCCAGCCCAGGGCTGGCTCGGTCTCTTGCGAGGTGACGGCATATCGAGCGTGGGGCGCGAGAGCGCTGAACACTTCCAGGTGGCCCATCAGGCAGGCATCCATGCCGATCAACTCGAATTGATCCAACCCGGTCCGGGTGCGAATCTCGCCCAAGGCCGCGTCCAACTCCATCAGGTACATCTGCTCGCCCAATCGCGCAGCCAGAGGGATGCTTGGATCGCCCCGTCCACCCGGCGAGGGATCGCTCCACCCGCCCGGCCAACCCATGCCGTGGTCGGACATGATCAGGACGTGCCTGTCGGCGGGAAAGGTCTCCATCGCCCACTCGACAAAGTCCACCAGCGTGGCGCCATCGGCCATGTTGGCCTCGCCCAGGTCGGCAACCTCTTGGGATCGCACCTGCTGGAGGTCGTCGTCCCGGGTCACGTAGAACCTTTTGGTCGTCGACCAGTCCCCATCCCCCTGATAGCCGCCGTAGAACCGATCGGTCTGGGCCACGATATGGACGCGATCGCTGGAGCCGACCCGTTCTGCCTCGTTCAGATCGAGATAGATGTCCTGCTCCAGGATCTTGTCATCGGCATCCTGATAGAGCATCACCAGCCAGGTCTGTCCCTCGGCCGAGACCGCGGGCGGCGTAAAGGACGCCGGGCGGGCGGTTGCCGTGGGGACAAGGACCGGGGCAGGTTGGGCCGTCGCCGTCGAAAAGGGCAAGGCCATTTCGGGCGCAGAGGTCGGCAGCTCCAAGCTCCCTCCCCCCAGATCATCGGGACCTAGCCACATCATCACCAACACACACAGACAGACCAACAGCAACCCGCCGATGATGAGGACCGGGGAGAGCTTGAGCCCGCCCAAGCTCGGCAACCCCGACGCGCCTGAAGACAACGACGGTCGCGGTGAGGATCCTTGGGGACTGACTGTTGAAGGCCTGGGGGCGCTGGCGCTCGAAGAGGGCGCCGATGGCCGGCTCGGCTCCTCGGCCCGTCGTCGGGCTGGGGCATCGGCTCGTTCGCGGCTTGCGGGGGGCGTGTCACTCCGCCGGCGCCTTTGGGCCCGCACCGTCTTTTTGTCCCCTGAGTCCGAACCCCCGCTTCCTTGCGAGAAGAGGCGTCCCAGGGCGAAACGATCTACCGAGCCGGAGCCCTCGGTGGCCCCAGTCGCCACCGCCCACGCGCGCCTCCTACTGGAAAAGCCTTTGAAACCAAGTAC
>CAYVLO010000172.1:0-6860 GCA_964452125.1 uncultured Anaerolineaceae bacterium
AGACAAGCCTTGGGCGTTGAGGATCTTTGATTCGTGTTATGTAATCCAGAAATCTGAAATACACCCTCGGTTCTGTGACTATGGCTCTACCTCAAGGCAGGTCGGGTTCTCCCATTGGATCAGGAAGTTGCTCGTCGGGTCGAAACGTTTTGACGCGCACCAGGTGCAGGGTGACACCGGCAGCGATGCCAAGCAGGATAAGCTTGAGCCACCATTGGGATACGGCGAACCCTGCGGCGTAGCCGATGGTCAGCCACAGAAGCGAGATGGAAACAATCTTGTGCGCGATGGAGATGCCCCTGCCCTCTCGGTAGTTTCGGATGTAGCTCCCGAATACTCGGTTGGTCATCAGCCAATCATAGAATCGTTGGGAGCTTTTCGCATAGCAGACGGCGGCCAAGAGCAGAAAGGGGGTCGTGGGCAGCACCGGCACGAGTATCCCAATCACACCCAATGCCACGAAAAGCGTGCCACCGACAATGAGGAGAAAATGTTGTAGACGTTTCATCTGGACCCTAGCCTTTTTGCATGAACCCTGCCTCGGGTTCGCCTTCCAATCCATCCCGGCTGCCGCTTTTGTCCTGTGGGCTGGCCTGACGCGCCACCCGTTCAAAGGATTCCTGCTCCGATAACACCAGCAATGTGTCGCCTGCCTTCAGCACCGTCCCGCCGCTGGGCAATACGAAATCGCCATCGCGAGCAAGGAGAAGGATCAGGAATGTACGGGTTCATCAGGGAGAGTTCTGTTCCGCGATCGACTTGAGCAGGACCTTGCGCTCATCGCTAGACATAAACGCAGTCTCGAGGGCATTGCGCTGCGCTTGCCGCGCCTGCTCGACGGTCAGGCCGGCGGCGGGCGCGGCAACCTCGTACTCGTAGGCAAGGTCGATGGCGCTGATGCCGGGATCGTCGGTGTTGATCGAGGCTCGCAGGCCGCGTTGCAGGAACTGGCGCAGGGGGTGGCTGGGATAGTCGGGCACCGTGCGCGTCTGGACGTTGCTGGTGAGGCAGGATTCGATGCCGATCTGGTGTTCAGCCAAATAATCGAGCAGGGACGGGTCCTGAACGGCGGCGACACCGTGCCCGATGCGCGCGGCGCCCAACTCCTGGATCGCCTGCCAGACGCTTTCGGGGCCAGCGGCTTCTCCGGCATGGACAGTGATCTGCCAGCCCAGGTCGCGGGCGCGGGCCATATGCCGGCCGAACAGCTCGCCGGGCCAGTCGGCCTCATCGCCAGCCAGGTCCAGCGCCGCCAGGTGATCGCGAAAGGGGGTCAGCGCCTCCAATTCGTTCCAGGCAGCCTCGACGCCATAGGTGCGGCTGAGAATGCCGATGAGCTTGACCCCGACTCCAAATTCGCGGGCGCCCGCTGTGGCGCCGTCAATCACCGCTTCGACCACGCTTTCTGGAGCCAATCCGTGGGCCTCGGCCATGAACCAGGGGCTGAAACGCAGCTCGATGTAGTGGATGCCCTCGCGGCGTGCGTCTTTTACGTTCTCGTAGGCGATACGGCGGCAGGCGTCGGCGTCTACCAAAACGCGAGTCATCCACTCGAACTTGGCGATAAAGGCCATCACCCCAGGCAGGGAAGGGCTTTCGGCCCGGTGACCGGTCACCTGGACGTGGGGGCGCAGGCCTTCCACATCCCAGGCGGGCAACGGGAGATTGTGCTTCCGGCCCAGGTCGAGGATCGTTTCCAAGCGCACACTGCCATCCAGATGGCGGTGCAGGTCGATAAGGGGTAGGGATCGGTCGATCATCGTAGGTTGGATCTCGGTGTTCATGTTCAGGATTGTATCATCGATGGGGGCAAAAGGCAAAGATGGTTTGTGCTTTCTACCTTTCGTTCTATAAACAAAATTTACACTATATTAATTGACAAAATGGGCAGAGTGTGCTACACTGAATTGGCAAAGAAGGGCGCGCGGCCCTCGCGGAGGCGGGCAAGTCCCTCATGACGGTCAAGTTTGTTTTGTTAATTAAGTTAGTAAAATTTGACTAAATTGCAGAGGTATGGTATCATAGGTTGAGAGAAAAAGGCAAGTGTGAAATGGCCCTTTCCTGGGAATTCACCAATACGCCTGCGGGCAGGGTGTTGAAATCGATACAGATGCGGGGTCGGGCCAGCATCAAGGACGTGGCTGCTGATTTGGGGGTCACCCCCTCGGCGGTGCGATTACACCTGATGCAGCTCGAGGCTCGCGGCGCCATCGAGGCCGAAAAGGTGCGCGAGGGGGTGGGGCGACCCTATTTTGTCTATTCGGTCACGCCCGAGGCGCACAATCTCTTTCACAAAGGGGACGGCGATCTGGCCCGACTCGTTTTGCAGGAGGTGGAGCAAAGTCAGGGACCGGACGCCTTGCAGGATGTTCTCGATCGGGTGGGCGACCGGTTGGTGGCTTTGTACCAAAATCAGGTCGCGGGCCCCGAACTGGAGCCGCGGATCGAGGCCTGGGCCTCGATCCTGGAGCGCCGAGGGGTGGTCGCCGAGATCGACCGGATCGAGAGCGGGTATCGGCTCAGGACCTATGGCTGCCCCTACCAGCACGTGTTCACGGAAAACCGCGCAGTGTGTGAGATGGAGCGACGGGTCATGGCTCGCCTGCTTCAATCGGACGTCACATTGGTCAGGTGCCTGCTGGACGGGCAGAAAGGTTGCCAATTTGTCCTTGTTGAGTCGGTCGCTCCACCGGCTTCTGAGCAAGGGCACGGAGATAAGGAGTAAATGGACGGATGAGTGCTGATCTAGTGATCAAGAATCTGCATGTGAGCGTCGAAGGCCAAGAGATCCTCAGGGGACTGAACCTGGAGATCGGCAAGGGCGAGGTACACGCCATTATGGGTCCCAACGGCTCGGGCAAAAGCACGCTGGCCAATACGTTGATGGGCCATCCTGCCTACGAGGTGACCGAGGGGGAGATCTGGTTCAAGGGTCAGAATCTCGTGGGACTGACCGCCGATCAGCGCTCGCGCCTGGGTTTGTTTCTGGCCTTTCAGTATCCGAGTTCGATTCCCGGCGTGAGCGTCGCCAATTTTCTGCGCGCTGCGATAAACGCCCGCTATGAGAAATCGGACGTGGGCGAAAATGGCCGTGGGCAGAGTCGCGTCATGCCCATGCGCGAGTTTCGAACTCTGATGAAGGAAAAGATGGACATGCTCCAGATGGACGCCGGTTTTGCGCGGCGATATCTGAACGAGGGATTCTCGGGCGGCGAGAAAAAACGGTTGGAAATCTTGCAGATGGCCATGCTCAAGCCCGAGATGGCCGTGTTGGACGAAACCGACTCGGGTCTGGATATCGACGCCCTGCGCATCGTCTCAGAGGGCGTGAACCAGTTGATGGGCCCCGATCTGGGTGTGTTGGTGATCACCCACTATCAGCGGATCCTCAACTATATCAAGCCCCAGCACGTGCATATTCTGATGGGTGGGCGGATCGTCCTGTCTGGCGGGCCCGAGCTGGCGCTGGAGCTGGAGGAAAGGGGTTACGATTGGGTCAAGGAGGCTCCCTAGAATGGGCCAGATGTTGATGACCAAAGCAGCGCTTTTGGAAGTGTTGCGGGTGGCGCGCGCCCAATGGGATGCAGCCATCGCCGAGTCCGATCCGGCGAGCATGACAGAACCGGGCGTTGCCGGGGAGTGGTCTGTCAAGGATATCATCGCCCACGTTGCCTGGTTCGAGCGGGAGATGGTTCGGATGCTGCGGGATCGGGCCCTGGTGGGTTCCGATCTTTGGCAGTGGCCCGCCGACGAGCGCAACGCGGCGATATTCGAGCTGAACCGACAAAGGGAATTGCCCGATGTACTGTCCGATGCCAGTGAGGTGTATCAGCAGCTTCTGAACGCGCTCGAGCCATTGACCGACAAAGACCTGAACGATTCGCGGCGATTTCGTGAGATGCCGGCCGATTGGCAGCCCTGGCGCATTCTTGCCCAGAATTCGTATGAACATTATGAGCATCATCTGGACGACATCCGCAAGGGACAGAAGAGCAGGGCTGAAAAAGGGTAGAGCAAAATGGCAGATAATGGGGTGTTCGGGGTCGACCTGGACGAATACAAGTATGGCTTTCGTGACGATGAGAACTATGTGTTCAAGAGCCGGAAGGGATTGGATCACAAGATCGTCGACGAGATTTCGTGGATGAAGGGCGAGCCCGACTGGATGCGGGCCGTACGGCACAAGGCCCTGGACGTCTTTTATTCCAAGCCGGTGCCCGCTTGGGGCGCTGACCTCTCCCGGCTGGATTATGATGATATGTACTACTATATCAAACCGGTGGAGGAGCAGGGACGCACCTGGGAAGAGGTCCCCGACGACATCAAGCGCACCTTTGATCGCCTGGGGATTCCCGAAGCTGAGCGCAAATTCCTGGCAGGAGCGGGGGCTCAATACGAATCGGAGGCCGTGTATCACAACCTGAAGGAAGAGTGGAGCAAGCAGGGCGTGATTTTCGTGGACAGCGATACCGGCCTGCGGGAATACCCCGACGTGTACAAAGAGTATTTCGGCACGGTGGTGCCCATGGCCGACAACAAGTATGCGGCCTTGAACACGGCGGTGTGGAGCGGCGGCAGCTTTGTCTATATTCCCAAGGGCGTCAAGGTGGAAATCCCGTTGCAGGCCTACTTTCGTATCAACGCCCAGAACATGGGCCAGTTCGAGCGAACGCTGATCATCGCCGACGAGGGCTCGCAGGTACACTATGTGGAGGGCTGCACCGCGCCCACCTACAGCACCGACTCGTTCCACTCGGGCGTCATCGAAATCGTCGTCAAAAAGGGCGCCCGGGTGCGCTATTCCACCATTCAGAACTGGAGCCACAACGTCTACAACCTGGTGACCCAGCGGGCGGTGGCTCACGAAGATGCGACCATGGAGTGGGTCGACGGCAATCTGGGCAGCCGGGTGACCATGAAGTACCCGGCGGTCTATATGATGGGCCGGGGCGCCCGAGCCGAGGTCCTGTCCATCGCCTTTGCCAACAAGGGGCAGCATCAAGACGCCGGCGCCAAGGTCATCCACGCCGCGCCCCACACCACCTCCAGCATCACCTCCAAGTCGATCAGCAAGGCCGGCGGACGGGCCGGCTATCGCGGCCTGGTCAAGGTCCACGAGGGCGCCAAGGGCGTCAAGAGCAACGTGGTGTGCGATGCACTGATCCTGGACGAATATTCGCGCTCTGATACCTACCCGGTCATGGAGGTCGGCGAGCAGGACGCCAGCATCAGTCACGAGGCAACCGTCAGCAAGGTGAGCGACGAGCAGTTGTTCTACTTGCAGAGTCGAGGCATCACAGAAGAGCAGGCCATGATGATGATCGTCAACGGCTTTATCGAGCCCATCGTCAAAGAGCTGCCGATGGAGTATGCCGTCGAAATGAACCGGCTGATCCAGATGGAAATGGAAGGCTCGGTGGGGTAGGTATTATGGCAATCAACGAACCACCTGTGGGAATTGTAGAATCAGTCGAACGACGGGGAATGCGTCCCTCTCTGCCGCCCCAGGGCTTTACGGGGGAGGCAGTGCACGGCCTTTCGGTCAGTCGCGATGAACCGGCTTGGGTGCTGGAAAAGCGCCTTGAGGCATGGGACCATTACCAGAGTCAGGAGCCTCCCCTGTGGCGGCGCACCGATTTGACCAAACTGAATTGGGATCGCCTGATCCCCTACGCTCCGGCCCAGGCGCCGGTGTCGGACTTGCGCGCTTTGCCGCCCAAGTTGCACCACGCGCTGGGGATCTATGGGCAGCGGGCCGGGTTGCTGGTTCAGCGCGATTCGTCGGGCGTGTACCGGGATCTGGCGCCGGAACTTCAGGCCCAGGGAGTCGTATGGACCAGCCTCGACGTGGCGGTGAAGGAAACCCCCGACCTGGTGCGACCCTACCTGATGCGCGAGGCCGTCCCGCCGACGACCGACAAATACGCCGCCCTGAGTGCAGCCTTTTGGAGCGGCGGAACCTTTCTATACGTGCCCAAGAACGTGACCGTCGACTTGCCCCTTGTTTCGGTATTTTGGCAGGAGCTGCCCCAACTTGCCGTGTTCCCGCCGACGCTCCTGATTGCCGAGGAGGGCAGCCGCGTGACCCTGGTCTCCGAGCTGTTGTCGATGGGTTGCGAAACCTGTCCCGACGGTTACCATAGCGGCCTGACCGAACTCTTTGTGGGTCCGGGCGCCAGCGTCCGCTTTGTCAACGCCCAGGACCTGGGGCGCCAGATCTACGACCTGCGCTATCAGACGGCGTTGCTCGACCGGGATAGCCGCCTGGAATGGCTGTCGGTCAACCTGGGCGGCAAGGTCAGCCGTTCGACGCAACACACGCTTATGCGCCAGCCGGGGGCCGAAGCCCGGGTCACCGGCCTGTACGTGCCCGATGGTCGCCAGCACGTCGCTTTTCAGACTTTACAAGATCACGTCGCGCCCAACTGCACCAGCGACCTGCTGTATCAGGGCGCGCTGCTGTCCCGGTCCCGCTCGGTGTATGAGGGCACGATCCGGGCCTGGCCCGGGGCCCAAAAGACCAACGCCTACCAGGCCAATCGCAACTTGCTCCTTTCGCCCAAGGCGCGGGCCGACTCGCTGCCCCAGCTCGAGATCGAGGCCAATGACCTGCGTTGCAGTCACGGCGCCACCGTGAGCCAGGTGGACGACGATCAGGTCTTTTACATGATGAGCCGGGGCATCCCGCGGGTAGAGGCGGTGCGCCTCATTGTCGAGGGCTTTTTCCAGCCTTCTCTGGACCGCCTGCCGGAGGCGTTGGAGGGGCTGGGCCAGCGCCTGAGCGATGCCATCGCGGCCAAATTGCGGGCCTAGCAGCCTGTCGGAGAGAAAACCACCGAGGCAAAACACCGTCTGTTCTG
>CAYVLO010000173.1:0-6855 GCA_964452125.1 uncultured Anaerolineaceae bacterium
GCCCCGGTCCAGGAATTCCGCGAGGACGAACTGACCACCCTGGGCGAGCGGCCCCGCTCCTGAGCGGCCGCAAACGCCATGAACCGGGCTGCCCTTTGCGGCCCACGAGAATCACCGAGGGAACAGCCTATGAGCGAGATTGCCAGACAGCCAGCCGCACTCATCATCGGCGCCGGAATCGCAGGCATGCAGGCCGCTCTGGACATTGCCGATGCCGGGTTCCAAGTCTACCTGGTGGAACGAGAGCCCAGCATCGGCGGCCACATGTCCCAACTGGACAAGACCTTTCCTACGCTGGACTGCTCGGCCTGTATCATGACTCCCAAGATGGTCGACGTTGCTCGACATCCCAACATTGAGATGCTTACCTTCTCCGAGGTTGAGATGGTAGCAGGCGAAGCGGGACAATTCCGCGCCCGTATTCGCAAACGCGCACGCAGCGTCGATGCCAACAAATGCACCGGCTGTGGCCTGTGCGCCGAACACTGCATCATTCGCAACGAGCCGTACCTGCCGATCCCTACCCAGAGGGAGGGCTAGCTATGCTGCAACCCACCGAACTGGAGTCGATCCTTGCCCACCACGGCCGCGATCCGGCTAACGTCATCGCCATCCTCCAAGACATCCAGGCCCAGGTCAACTGGCTGCCGGAGGAAGCATTGCGCTATGTCTGCACCGAACTCTCTATTCCCCTCTCCAAAATGATGAATTTGGCCACCTTTTACAAAGCGTTTAGCCTCAAGCCCCGGGGCAAGCACATTGTTCATGTCTGCCTGGGCACGGCCTGCCACGTACGCGGCGCCGTGCGCATCCTTGGAGCGGTGGAGCGAGAACTGGGCATCAAGGGCGGCGAGACCGATCCCGAGTTGCAGTGGACGCTGGAAACCGTCGGCTGTTTGGGAGCCTGCGCCCTGGGGCCCATCGTCGTGATCGACGGCGAATACCACGGCCAGATGACCTCGGCCAAAGCCACCCGGCTATTGAAAAAGGTCAAGGCCGCGGAGGGCAATGGGTCAGAGCCGTAACAAGGGACCAAAAGGGCCGCAACCCTTGGAATGGGTCTATTGAATCAGGTATCTATGCAGGACCGGAAAGATCGATTCAGGAGCCAGTGCGCATGATCTATAACGGGAATCGAATCACGAATCCAGACGATCTAGCCAAGCTCCGGGCAGCGCTGGTTCGCCAGCGCGATCCCAACAAGCTATGCGTCACAGTTTGCTCAGGCACAGGCTGCCAGGCCTCTGGCTGCCAGGCCATCACCGACGCCTTTCGAGCCGAATTGGAGGCGCGTGGATTGACCGGCCAGGTCGATATCCTGACCACCGGCTGTCACGGGTTCTGCGAGCGTGGCCCCGTGGTGGTCATCAAACCCGAAGGCATCTTTTACGAGAGGATGAGGCTTCAGGATGTGCCCGAAGTGGTGGAGGAAACCCTCGTCCACGGTCGCGTGGTTGAGCGCCTATTGTATGCTCACCCGCAGACTGGTGAAAAGATGGTCCACGAGCACGACGTCCCCTTCTACAAGCTCCAGCAGCGCGAGATCTTGTGGATGAACGGCGTGATCGATCCCACCAGCATCGAGGATTACATCGCAGTAGGCGGTTACCGAGCGCTGGTCAAGGCTTTATCAGAGAGGGCGCCCGAAGAAGTGCTGGATGCAGTCCTCAAGTCGGGACTGCGGGGGCGGGGTGGAGCTGGGTTCCCGACGGGGCGCAAGTGGCAAAGCTGCCGAGAGGCCGAGGGAGACATCAAGTACGTCATCTGCAACGCCGACGAGGGGGATCCGGGCGCCTATATGGATCGCAGTGTCATGGAAGGCAACCCCCACAGCGTGCTGGAAGGGATGATCATCGGCGCCTATGCCATCGGCCACTGCCATGAGGGCTACATCTATATCCGCAACGAGTATCCACTGGCGGTCAAAAACACCGAGCGGGCCTTGGAAGCAGCGCGGGCCTATGGCTTGTTGGGGAAGGATATCGCGGGCTCTGGTTTTGACTTTGACGTTCAAATTCGGCGCGGCGGCGGCGCCTTTGTGTGCGGCGAATCGAGCGCGCTAATGCGCTCGCTCCAGGGCGAGGTGGGCGAGCCGCAGGCCAAATACGTTCGCTCGGTGGAAAAGGGCTTGTGGGAGCGGCCGACGACACTGAACAACGTGGAAACCTGGGCCAACGTACCCCTGATCATCGACAAGGGATGGGAGTGGTACACGGGCATCGGTACCGAGGGCAGCAAAGGCACCAAGATCTTTTCGTTGGTCGGCAAGATCAACAACACCGGGCTGGTCGAAGTGCCCATGGGCATGCCCCTGCGGCAGATCATCTTTGACATCGGCGGCGGGATCCCCAACGGCAAGCGCTTCAAAGCGGTACAGACCGGCGGGCCTTCGGGGGGCTGCCTGCCCGAAGAAATGCTGGATCTATCGGTGGATTTTGACGAGCTGGCCAAGGTAGGCTCGATGATGGGCTCGGGCGGCATGATCGTGATGGACGAAGGCACCTGCATGGTCGACATTGCCCGCTATTTCCTTGCCTTTCTGAAAGAAGAGTCATGCGGCAAGTGCGTCCCCTGTCGAGAGGGAATCACCCGCAGCTACGAGATCCTGAACCGTATCTGCGAGGGCCGGGGTAAGGCGGAGGACATCACCCTGCTCGAAGAGCTTTCCAAAACCGTGCAGGCGTTCTCCCTGTGCGCCCTGGGCAAGACGGCGCCCAACCCGGTTCTGTCCACCCTCAGATACTTTCGCGACGAGTACGAGGCGCACATCCACGAGCGCCGCTGCCCGGCGGGCGTGTGCAAATCCCTCATCGAATATTGGATCGATCCCGATCTTTGTACCGGCTGCGGGGCCTGTCTGCGCGTCTGCCCTCAACAGGCCATTCAAGGGGAAAAGAAAGCACCCCACGTCCTCATCCGAGCCCAATGCATCACCTGCGGCGCCTGTCACGACGTGTGCCGCTTTGATGCCATCGTGATCCGTTCCGGTCAGGCGCAACTGCCGGTGGAGGCATAGGCCATGAGCGATCAGATCAAGGTGATCATAGACGGCCAGACAACCACTGTCGAAGCAGGCACAACCATCTTGCAGGCAGCGCAAGACCTGGGCATCGACATTCCAACCCTGTGTCATCACCCGGCCCTGGAACCCTACGGCGCCTGCCGCTTGTGCACCGTCCAAGTCACTGTGCGCGGCCGAACCCAATTGGTAACCTCTTGCAACTATCCCATCCGCCAAGAGCTGGAGGTGCATACCGCCACGGATCAGGTCTTGCAAGGCCGCAAGATGATCATCGAGTTGCTCTGGTCCCGCTGCCCCGCTGCCCCGGTTTTCCGGGAACTCGGTGCCAAGTATGGCATTTCGGCGCCGCGCTTTGAGCCCCGTGAAGGAGAATTGTGCTATCTGTGCGGGTTGTGTGTGCGCATCTGTCACGAGCGAGTGGGAGCCCGGGCCATCGGCTTTATTGGCCGCGGCGTGGATCGCGAGGTCGGCACGCCCTTTTACAAAGTGTCGGAGGCCTGCATTGCCTGCGGCGCCTGTGAGTTCATATGTCCCACCGGCGCCATCAAGGTCAGCGATATCACCGACAAAGAGCCGCGTCCTCTGTTGTTGGATTTCGACATGGGGCTCCGCGGTCGGGGCAACATCTTTATTCCCTTTCCCCAGGCGGTGCCCAACGTGCCCGTCATCGACCGCGAGCACTGCATGCATTTCCAGGCCGACAGTTGCGGCGTGTGCCAGGTCTTTTGCCCACCGGGCGCCATCGACTTTGAGCAGGAAGATGAGATTGTCGAAGTCGACGTGGGGGCCGTCGTCGTCGCCACCGGCTTTGACGAGTTCGACGCCCGAAAAAAGCCCGAGTTCGGCTATGGGCGCTATCGCAACGTCATTTCCGGCCTGGAGTTCGAGCGGCTGGCCTCTGCCTCGGGTCCCACCGGGGGCAAGATCCAGCTTGACGGCCTGGTACCCCAAGAGATCGTGTTCATCCACTGCGTTGGCTCGCGCGACAAACAGGAGGGCGGCGAATACTGCTCTCGCATCTGCTGTATGTACACAGCCAAACAGGCCCACCTGGCCCACGACAAGATCCCTGGGGCCAAGATCACCGTGTTTTATATGGATGTGCGGGCTTTTGGCAAGGGCTTTGAAGAGTTCTACGACCGGGTGCGCGCCGAGGGCGTCACCTACCGTCGCGGCAATCCGTCCGAGATCTATCGGCGCGGCGAAAAGCTGATCGTCCGCGCCGAAGACACCCTGATCGGCAAAACGGTCGAAGTCCCGGCCGACCTGGTCGTCCTGGCCACCGGCATCCAACCGCGACACGATGCCGCCCAGGTAGCCGGTATGTTGGGATTGCATTTCTCCGATGATGGCTTTTTCGCCGAGGCCCATCCCGAGCTGCGGCCGGTGGATACCCTGCGCCCCGGCATCTTTTTGGCCGGCACCTGCCAGGCGCCCAAAGACATTCCCGACACCGTAGCTCAGGCCAAGGCCGCCGCATCGAGGACCATCGTGGCGCTTTCCAAGCTCAAACGCCAATGGGCATCCGATTCGGAAAAGGGATAGCGATCCCACCCAGTCGCTCGGCAGGTGAGAGACTGGACGGACGTCCGGGAGACCACACACACTGTTTTGCAAGGACGCTACAAAGCAAGGGGGTGGCATGAAAATCAATACCCACGATTTTGCTCACGAGTACACGCTGCTGGAGTGCATCCAGTGCGGGCGCTGCACGGGCGGGTGCCCCGTCTCCCTCAAGACCGCCCTCAACGTCCGCAGCATCATCTACGAGGTGCTGATCGAAGACAGTTTCGACCCAGCAGGGTTGGAAGTGCTGTGGGATTGCACCAACTGCCTGACCTGTTCTATTCGCTGTCCCAAGGACATCCATCCCGCCGACGTCATCGTTGGTCTGCGTGGATACATCGTCGGTGAGGGCAGGGGCGTGCCGCCCCGCGTGCGCGATGCCCTGATGAGCGCTTTTACCCGGGGCAACACCTTGGGCTTTGCCACCGAAGGCCGCGAAGCCTGGGCAGAGGGGTTGGATTTTGAGATCCCCAACGTCCTGGACACAGGCCAAACCGACCTTCTCTTCTATGTGGGTTGTAGCCCCGCCTACGACCCCCGAATCCAACCGGTCACGCGGGCCCTGGCCACCCTCTTGCAGCGGGTCGGTATCGAGTTTGGCACCATGGGCATGGACGAGATGTGCTGCGGCAACGAGATCAAGCGCATGGGGGAAAGCGAGGGGTTCGAGTCGATGGTCGAAGGGTTCCACGAAATGCGCCAGGAGTTCACCGCCCAGCGCATGGTCACCGTTTCGCCCCACTGCTTCAACACCTTCAAGAACGAATACGGCGACATGCCCTTTCCGGTCCAGCACTATACCCAGCTCGTGGCCGAACTGATCGATGGGGACAAGGTCGCTTTCTCCCGCGAGGTGCGCAAAAAGGTGACCTATCACGACCCGTGCTTCTTGGGCAAGCACAACCAGATCTATGACGAACCACGCCACATCCTGCGTTCCATCCCCGGCATCGAGTTCCAGGATCTGGATCGCTCGCGGGAGCGCAGTGTGTGCTGCGAAGGGGGCGGAGGCCGAATGTGGGCCGAAGGCACCAACATCGAAGAACGGCTGGCCCACCAGCGCGTGCGCGACGCGGTGGACCTGGGGGCTGAAGTATTGGCCGTTGCCTGCCCCTTTTGCCTGTTGACCCTGGAAGATGCGGTCAAGATCCTTGGGTTAGAAGACAAGATCCAGGTCCTGGACATCATGGAGTTGATGGCCCAGGCCCTGTAACCCGGAATCGGGGCGCCCGGGTTTACTCTGAAGGAGTGGATATGGCATCGAGGATCGGCGTATACGTTTGCCACTGCGGGATCAACATCGCGGCTACGGTCGATTCCAAAGCCGTGGCCGAATACGCGGCGACACTGCCCAACGTGGTCGTAGCCCGCGACTATATGTACATGTGCTCCGACCCCGGCCAGGCACTGATCCAGCAGGACATCCGCGACTATGGGCTCAACCGAGTGGTGGTGGCCTCTTGCTCGCCGAGAATGCACGAAGTCACCTTTCGCACCGTCATCCAAGAAGAGGGCGTCAATCCCTACTTTTTCGAAATGGCCAACATTCGCGAGCAGGTCTCGTGGGTGCACAGCGACCGACCCACCGGCACCCGCAAAGCCAAAGAGATCGTCGCCGGGACGGTGGCCAAGGCGGCCCTCCTCGAGCCATTGGAAGAGCGAGAGGTCGACGTGGTGCCGGCTGCGCTGGTCATCGGCGGCGGCATCGCCGGATTGGAAGCAGCGTTGGACATTGCTGATGCCGGGTACAAGACCTATCTGGTCGAGCGCCAACCGAGCCTGGGCGGGCGCATGGCTCAACTCAACAAGACCTTCCCCCGCCTGGAGGACGCTGGAGCCCTTGTCCTCTCCGAAGCAGAACGGGCCCTGGCTCACCCCAACATTCAGACCCTGGCCTACAGTGAGGTAGTCGACGTGGAGGGGTATGTCGGTAATTTCACCGTCCGAGTCCAACGCAAGCCCCGCTATGTGAACCCCGATCGATGCACCGCCTGCAACCGCTGCGCGGAGGCGTGTGTCCTGTCGGGGCAGATCCAGGACGAATTTCAGATGGGTTTGAGCCGGCGCGCCGCCATCTACCGCATGTACCCCGAAGCGTTGCCTCACAGCTACACCGTCGATCCGGCCCACTGTCTCCTGCTCCAGGAGGGCCAATGCCAGGAAGGCCCGCCCTGCGCCCTGGCCTGTCCCGAGGAGGCCGTCGATTTCAGCCAGCAGCCGAAAGAGATCGAGATCCAGGTGGGCGCCCTCATCGTTGCCACCGGGTA
>CAYVLO010000174.1:0-6792 GCA_964452125.1 uncultured Anaerolineaceae bacterium
AACCACGCCCGGGCAAAGGCATCGGCGAACTCTTTCGGGTTCTTGTGAAAACGCTCTGCGATAGGCCGATAGATCGGGTCCATCCGTAGCGCCATGTCCGCGGTGGTCATGATGGTCGTCACCCGCTTTGACGGATCGTGAGCCGCTGGCGCGAGATCCTCTTCCTTGGGGTTGATCGGGACCCATTGCCAGGCGCCGGCAGGGCTCTTGACCAGATCCCAATCGTAGCCGAACAACATATCGAAATAGCCCATGTCCCATTGGATCGGGTTCGGCGTCCAGGCGCCTTCGATGCCGCTGCTGATCGTGTCGTCGCCTTTGCCGCTGCCAAAGCTACTCTTCCAGCCCAAGCCCTGCTCTTCGATTGGGGCGGCTTCGGGCTCGGGTCCCACATGGGACGCAGGGCCGGCGCCGTGGCATTTGCCGAACGTGTGCCCGCCAGCGACGAGTGCGACGGTCTCTTCATCGTTCATGGCCATGCGTGCAAAGGTCTCGCGAATATCCCGGCCTGACGCAACTGCACTGGGCGTGCCGTTCGGCCCTTCTGGGTTGACATAAATCAAGCCCATCTGGACAGCGGCGAGCGGGTTCTCGAGATCCCGTTCGCCGGTGTAGCGCTTGTCGCCGAGCCACTCGCTCTCAGCCCCCCAGTAGACGTCCTCCTCCGGCTCCCAAATGTCCTCGCGCCCGCCGGCAAAACCAAACGTCTTCAAGCCCATCGACTCCAAAGCACAGTTGCCCGCGAGGATCATCAGATCGGCCCAGGAGATCTTTTTGCCGTATTTCTTTTTGATCGGCCAAAGCAAACGACGCGCCTTGTCAAGGTTGATATTGTCCGGCCAACTGTTCAAGGGGGCAAAGCGTTGGTTGCCGGTCCCCGCGCCGCCGCGGCCATCGCCCATGCGGTAGGTGCCTGCGCTGTGCCACGCCATCCGGATAAAGAGCCCTCCGTAATGACCCCAATCGGCTGGCCACCAGTCCTGCGAGTCGGTCATCAGCGCATAGAGGTCCCTCTTTACGGCCTCCAGGTCAAGTTTCTTGAATTCCTCAGCATAGTTGAACTCTTTGCCCATCGGATTGGAAAGGGACGAATGCTGGTGCAAAATGCCCAGGTTCAACTGGTTTGGCCACCAGTCTCGGTTCGACGTGCCACCGCCACCTGCGGGTTTGACAGACGGGCCCATTGCCGGGCTCTTGGTTTCGTCGCTCATTACGTTGCCTCCTCTCAGTTGTGTGTGATTTTCTGTTCAAAGTACTTCCCTGGCTCGTCATCACGCTTGTGCGTTCATTTCTGCCAGGATTTTTTCCCAAAGACCATGCTTATCAACCGGGTAATAACTTGACCTCCCTTCCAGATTCATGGTTCGTTCAAGGGTTGGATTCTGCCAAGGCTCAAACGCCAAAAGTCGCCCCGAAGAGAAGAACAGCCACTAACCTATTCACCCTCCTGGCAATCGGGACAAACGCCGTAGAAATCGAGCCGGTAGCTGATGATCTGATAGCCCGACCGCCAGGACACCTGCTGAACCAGATCTTGGGCTATGTTCACTTCGAGGTCGATGATCTTCCGGCAATGGACACAAATTAGGTGTGGGTGAGGATGGGGGTTGTGACCATCATAGTGGTTGTCGTCCCCACTAAACCTCAGCTCCAGCACCTCGTCCATCCCTTTCAAGACATCCAAGGTTTTGTAGACGGTCGCCAGGCTTGTGGTTGGAAATTGATCTTTTATTTGGTCGTACAATTGGGAGGCGCTGGGGTGCCCATCGCTGGTGGCCAACAGCCGCAGCAGAGCGATGCGTTGGGGCGTAAGCCGGTATTCTCGCTCCCGGAGCTTGTCTACCAATTCCTCGAATCTGACTTGAGGATCGACCATCATCTGGCTACTTTCCGTTTCAAAATTAAAGAGAATCACTCTCTACAAAGATTATATCACCTTTGGAAGATCCGGTCAAGTTTGGAAGGGTAGTGCGCCAGGCGACCGCATTTATCGCATCAATTGGATAATGATACCTGATTGAGAAGACTCACTTTGGAGTGCGGCAGCTTGCTGCCGCAGAATTACGCGCAAGCAAGCGTCCTGGCGAAGCGCCAGGCGCGCACTCCACAAAGCGGGCTTTCCCGTGCAAAGTGATCAGATGGGCCCACCCTACGAATCTCTGTTGATCCAAATGCGGTTGCCCTAGCAGGTGCGCCAGGGAACACACATTGACTGGCAATGCACTGCCAAATGGGCAACATCACAAACTGAAGATACAGGCCAGGCGTGGACCGGGCTTTTTTCAATGGACGCTCTTACTGTGCCCCCGCCTTGCCGAGGTCGTATTTCATAATGGCCGCATGTTTTCCACCCTTGATGCGCTCCAAACCATAGATGTCTCCAACCGGTCCCTTTGACTGCCCGGTGATTTTGCCGATCGCGCTCAGATCGGTTTCCGAGAGCACAAAACTCGAAAGGCGCAGCGTTTCTGACAAGTGGCGAACATGGCGTGCCCCCACGATCGCGGCGCCGACTCCCCTCTTCTGCAAGACGTAGCGAGTGGCAACCGCTGCTATGCCGACGCCGTTCCGCTGGGCGATCTCGTCCATCGTTCCCAGGAGTTGCTGGAAAAGCTCCCAACCGCCGAATTCATCGATGATCAATTTGTATTTGGTTAACGACCGGTTTTCAAAGGGTGGAGTGGGCTCTGCTACGCCCAAATATCGCTCCGATAGGAAACCCCCCGCCACTGTACCATAGCATAGCAACCGAAGGCCATGGCTCTCACAGAATTCCACCATCCCTCGCTCGGGCCGATGATCCAGAACAGAATACTGAACCTGATTGGAAACCACAGGCACGCCCGCCTCCCAGATCTCGGCCAAACGCGCTGCGTCAAAGTTCGTCAAGCCAACATGCCTGATTTTGCCAGCCTGTCGCAATGCATCCAAATGCAGGGCCGCCTCCACATAGCCCGGTATGTCATAGTCCCACCAATGGAACTGCACCAGGTCCAGGCGCTCGACACCCAGTCTCGTCAGGGAGCGATCTATGGTGGCTTGCACATCCTGCCGGCTAAGGGTCGAGAGGGAATCGAGGTCGGGCACGTATTTGGTGTGGACCTGAATTTCGGGCAAGCTACCATTCCGCATCGCATCCCGATTGCGACGTATAAAGTCGCCAATCAGGCTTTCCACCCCCGTATAGATGTCGGCGCAATCAAAAGTCGTGATCCCCTTCTCGGCGTATGCGCGTAGGGTAACAAGCGCCTGCTCGCGTTCGATAGCGCCGTGGCCGCCCGCCATCTGCCACCCACCCATAATGACACGTGAAATGCTGTACTCGGACGTCAGATGAAATCTTTCCATGTCTGCACCTCCTATTCTTTTCTATCCAATGGCACAGCACTCACATCACTGTGATGGAACGTGCGCTTCCTGATTCGTTTGATACGAAAAATCCCTCCACAATGGGGATCCGGGCAGGCCACATCTGTATCCGTGGATATCCAATCGTTCTTGTGGGTGATGCGCTGCCTCGCTGAGATCAACGGAAGCAATGCCGCCAGCGGATAGATCGGGAATGTCTGTCCCGGTGGCAGAGAAAGATCCTCTCCGCTGACCTCAAAGTAAGCGCCCACGGGATGGTTACAGACCATCCCCTTGCCAGGCTGGCAACCGATCACCTCAACTCGTAGATCGTAAAGCTCAAAGGTATCGTCATCGGTCTCTTGGGTCATGGGTCACACACGTCCTCCTTTGCCGTGTTGAAATTTGCGTGAACAGAAAACGTCCAGGGTGCCGGGCTTACTGTCATCTGGGAACAGAGCGACGCTGACACGGTTATTGTACCATCAAATGGTCGGCTTGGGCAAAGGCCCATCATCCTGGCGCTGCAATGCCCCCTCTTGAGCAAGCCGATCGGCATGGTCAGCCCTGGGTGTTGGATCGCGCCGCTGAAGGTGCAAATCGGCCATCTTCGGGCAACGCAGGCACAAGGATGGCCTTTGCCGATAATCAGTTGGAGGTCAAAGCGTTTTAGGGGAACAAGGCCTGGCTATCTGTGAGCGTGATCTCGTGGGTTAGGCCACCTATCGCAAATAGCGGCCATCCAGGGTCAGCAAGCCGTCGCTCACCTCGATCTTGCTGACCTCGACATAGTCGCTGCCCGCCAAGATCAGGTGGGCGAGCCCCGTACCCACCAAATTGACGAGGGTTTCAGGCACGGATACCGGTCCCAGGGTGCCCTCCAAAGTCAAAGACCAACTCCCTGGCCGAGGCCCGGGGCGCCATCACCAGGCGAAGCGGCTGCCGCACGCCTGGCGCCGCGGCGTAGCCACGAATAACGATGTGCCGATTCGGATGAAAGCGTACCTCCGGCTCTTGGATCGTGACGCGCAATCTGCCGCTCGGTAGCTGCAGGCCCAAGGTCCCCCGCGCTCGCTCCAGCAGGCCTACCCACTGGGGAAGCCCTTCAACGTTTTGTAGCGCCTGTTCAAGCTGAAGCTGGTCCAACTGGGCCAGGTTGTCCACGCCATACATCGCCTGGAGTTGGTCAGCCAATTCAGACCCAATGTTCAAAAAGGAAGTCACTTCTGTGTCGGTAACGGTCATGCGCAGACGCTTGGACTCGGTCGTCCACTGCTTTTCCGACGATATAATGCCCAACCCGCCGGGTGGGCAGAGACCAGACCACCCCGTCACCGATCTGTACGCCCCATTCTTAGGCTTCGGCTGCACTTTTGGCGCCGATATCCACCCAGAGATCGTTCCAACCAAGGGCCGGCTTGTCGCGCAGTTCGCCAGGGGTGACATGACCCGTCACGGTGGCAAAGAACCCAGGAACATCGCCCTTTTCAGTCTGAATCAGGCAGGGGTGCCCAAAGTAGTGCACATCGCGCCCGGGGTGCGTCTGCAACGACCATCGGGGCTTTACCCACACCATCCCTTCGGGCGAGATGCCCTTTACGACCACACCAACCTCGTCGGCATGGGCCACGATCAGCAATCGCGGCCCCTTGCCGCCCACGTGGGCGATGACGTTGCCGACGCCTGTGGTGGTGATGTCTTGGCAGCGAGGCCCCCATCGCTGGCGGATGAACTGCTGCACCGGCTCTTCCTGACCCACCATGTCTGGCAGTTCGGTCAATGCCTTGACCAACTCGAACATTTCGTTTCCTTTCTTATTGAACGTGCGAATCTGCCTGTCCCGAGTCGCCAGCTTCGGAGCAATCGGCCCAACGGTCGAGCGGTTGCTGGCGCCCGCCCGCCATCAAGGGTAGGTCACATCGGCCACGACCCCCCTGAGAATGCACGAAAAAAGCCGTCCTCTCCCTGAAGGGCCAGGGGAAGGACGGCTGTGATGGCTGTTTGAAAGCTATTGCCGGATGAGCGGCAAGAACACTCGATAAGGCGCGCCCTGGGGGCCGCTCGGATAGAAGGGCGTGCCGATCACAGGCACGGGCCCGAATTCCTCGGTATCTCCATTTTTGTCCACGGCCTGGAGCCAGTAGAGGTAGGTGGCTCCGGCTGCCGCCGTTCCATCCGGGAACTCGTAGGCCGTCACTTCCATGCTGCCCGGCGCTTGCTTGGCTTGAATCAGTTGCTGGTTGATCTGGGTCTTGAGCCCATCTTCCGACTCGGCGCGGAGGATGTGAAAGCCCCGCAAGTTGAACTCGCCTTGCGTCTCCCACTTGACCACCACGCCATCGGGGCCGTACTCAGCCACCAGCGAGACCAGATCCAACCCCACAGCCGTGGGAGCATTGGTCTGGTAATAGTCCTCGGTCTCGCCGCCCAGGAAGCAATAATCCGACCCGCTGCCGTCCGGCTTGACGTCGCCAGTAGGGCTCACCGGCGTCTGGGTCAGCGTTACGCGGTTCCACAGGCCGGCTGGGGCATTGGGCTGGCGGTAGGACATGATGGTCACGGTTCCCTTATAAAGCCCCACCCTTCCCTCCGGGATGACCACGTCGGGGTCATTGTTGAGGTCCACATTCTGGACAGCCCACTCGGAGACGGCAGTGTCACCACAGTACACCACATCCGATGCGTGGCTGGTCGGATCGCCCCAATCGCCGTCGCGGTTCCAGTCGAACCACATGTTGACGTACAGGTCGCCGGTCGCCTGGGGCACCGTCACGCTAAAGGGCACCTCCACCAGTCGGCAATGGGGCAGCACCAGGTCCTCGGGGATGCCGTCATCGTGCCGATCGTTGTTGGGGTTGTTATCGATCGGCATGATGTTGAACGTCGGATCGGCATCGGCCGGCAGGTCGGCGTCGGTGTTCTCATAGCTGACGTCTGGGCCCAGGAAGGGGGTGATGCCCGCCTGCTGGATGTGGCACGGGCCGGGCAGGTCCCCCGCGATCAGCGGGCTGATGGTGGTGGGATAATTGGCCGGCACCCCGGGGTAGGCCGTCATGGACATGCCCAGATTGTTGTTGCCATCCGGCGCATCGCCAAAGTCATAGGTCGGGTCATAGAGCCAGTCTTCCGTCTCGCCTTCGGCAAAGCAGGTGCCCGGGCCGCTGCCGTCATTGTCCGCCGCAACAATCTCGTCCGAGAGGGTGATGCGCACCCAGGCCCGGTCGTTCAGGACGGGGTTGCAGGGAACCACCGGTACTTGCCGGGTGAGAGAGCCGCCTGCTGCCAGGTCATTGGGCACGCTCACCGGGTCGTTGACCAGCACCCGCTCGCTGCGCGTGCCGTTGACGCACTGCACGTTGGTGTCGTCCCAGTCCCCATCGCGGTTCCAGTCGATCCAGATGTTGACGTAGCTCTCCAGTACGCCGATCACCTGCGCCGCCACTA
>CAYVLO010000175.1:0-6782 GCA_964452125.1 uncultured Anaerolineaceae bacterium
GAGGTCATTCAAACCGATGCGGCCATCAACCCTGGCAACTCGGGGGGGCCTCTATTGGATCTTTCGGGCCGCGTCGTGGGGGTGAACACGGCCATCTTTAGCCCCAGCCAGGCTTCTGCCGGAATCGGCTTCTCCGTGCCGGTTAACACGGTGCGCCAGGTGGTGCCTTCGCTGATCGAGAAGGGCTACTATCCCCACCCCTGGCTGGGGGTGCGCTACGTATGGCCGCTGACGCCCGAACGGGCAGAGGCCCTGACCCAGGCAGGGATGAACGTGCCGGTTGACCAGGGGCTCCTGATCGTCGAAGTCGTGGACGGCAGTCCCGCTGCAGAGGCCGGATTGCGTGGAGGATGGACGCAGATGCGCGTGGGGTATACCGTTCTCCTCATCGGTGGGGACGTCCTTACGGCGGTTGACGGCACGCCGATTGCCAGCGATCGGGATCTGACCCGCTACCTGGACCTGAACACCCAGGTGGGCCAGACCATCCAGCTCACCATCTGGCGCGATGGGCAAGAGATGACCCTACCGGTGACCCTCACCGAGCGCCCGCATTAGGTCGGCGACACGGTTGTTGCATTGTCTCTTGACGGCATACCGTCAACGCTCTCAGCTCGCGCGGGATCGCCAGATCCGCCGCGAGCCTAACGTAGGTGAATCCCGACTTTGCAACAGCCGTGGGTCGGCGACTCGTCGGTTTGACGACCGTCCAAGAGCATGATACAATGGGCCCAACATGGAAAAAGAAGTCCTGTTGAGCCAGAGCGCAATTTTTGCAGCCCTGCCCGCTGATGTGCGGGCGGGGCTGTTGGCGCGTTTTGTTCAGCAGCGCTATGACAAGGACGAATACCTCTTTTTCGAAGGGGATCCGGCCCAGTTTCTCGTCTTGGTGACCGAGGGACGGGTCAAGATGATCAAACACTCGGACAGCGGGCGAGAGACGATTCTGGCGACCTTTGGCCCCGGTCAGATTGTTGGCGAAGTAGGTGTCCTGATCGGCGATGTGTACCCAGCCACGGCCCAGGCCTTGGAGCCAACCAGCACACTGACCCTGCGCCGCGATGACCTGGTGGAACTGGTCCACAGCCAACCCGATCTGGCATGGTTGCTGATCACTGAACTGGGACACCGTTTGCAGCATGCTCACGAGACCATCCGCAGTATGGCCGTGGAAAAGGTGGAACGGCGTGTGGCCCGCGTCTTGCTCCGGATGGCCAACGCCAGCGGAGAGCGGCTGGACTCGGGTTCGATCCGAATCACTGCGCCCTTGAGCCGCCAAGACATCGCCGATATGGCGGGAACTGTGTTAGAGACGGCTATCCGCACGATGAGCAAGTTTCAAAAGGAGGGGTTGGTCGCAACAAAGGCGGGCCAGATTATTCTACTCCGGCCCCATCAGTTGGTGGCCATTGCCGAAGAGTTGGAGGCCTAGCCGGACCGAACCGCAGGCCGGGATCGGGTTGTTTCGGGGATCTCCCATCGAACCCCAGGCCGGTCACTCCATCCGGCCACGGGGCACGCCAGACACAGCCTGGTTCAGATCCTCCAAAAAGGGGATCAGATCTCTATGGTACTCGCGGACACTGTCGGCCACCGTGTGAAAGGGTGAAAGCAGACAGCCGGGGCAGTGCAATCGGTAGCGGATAAAAATCGAAACCGTTTCCGGGTAGATCTTGATCACGTCGTCGATGAGACTGTGAGCCTGAATGCAACGGGACGGCTCCATGGTCACCACCTTCCTTTCCTCTACGTACTGCTCTGGAACCTCGAGCACACTCCAGGCTAACACACAATCCCAATCTGCGCCATGACTTCTGTCATGCCATGCGTCAATCCTCCTCGCCCGTGTCGAAAAACATGCCGAGCTGCTGTTGGCCACGCACGGTCTCGATCTGCTGGACGCGCAACTCGGCGGCGTCTAGGGTATCGTTGCACCGCTGGGCCAGGAGCATCCCCCGCTCGTACAGGAAAATCGCCTGTTCCAGCGTCAGGTCGCCCTCCTCCAGACGGCGAACGGTGGTCTCTAGCTCGCGAAAGGCTTCTTCAAAGGTCAGTTCGTCGGTTGATGTAAGGGTTTCGTTTTCACTCATGGTTCGGTTTCCTGATCGTCTCGGCAAGGGTCTCTTTTCGCCACAGCGTGAAACGCTCCATCCCGCACTCGAATAGTCAGGGCGTCGCCTGCAGCCACCTGGCCCACCCCTGCGATTACGGTTCTGGTTTCCCGGTTCATCACGATGGCATAGCCTCGGTCCAGGGTTGCCTGCGGGCCCAGAGCCTCCAATTTAGATTGCATCCCGGCGAGGTTGGAACGGCGTAGGGCCAGCGCGTATCGCAGCGCCCGCTCCGACCGCCGAATCGCATCGTCCGCTTGCTGGCGATAGGCATCGATTCGCGCCCGCGGCGATTGACGCTGCAAGCGGCCGGCCCACTGCTCCAGTTCGTCGCGCGCCCCATCCAGCCTCCGCTCGGTCCATGCCGCGAGCGTGGCGGCCCAGTCGCCCACTCGCTGGCGCAACTCGATCTGATCGGGCACGACCAGCTCGGCTGCGGCCGAGGGGGTGGGTGCTCGCAAGTCAGCCACAAAGTCGGCAATGGTGAAATCGGTCTCGTGACCCACGCCGCTGACCACCGGATGGCGGCAGGCAGCAATCGCCCGAGCCACCCGCTCGTCGTTAAAGGCCCACAGCTCTTCCAGCGATCCGCCGCCCCGGACAAGGAGGATCAGATCGACCTCCTCGCGGCTGTCGAGGGCTTGCAGGGCAGCCACAATTTGGGGAGGGGCCTGGTCGCCTTGGACCAGCGTGGGCGCCAGCAGAACCTGAACCAGGGGATAGCGGCGGCTAAGCACGTTCAGCACGTCGCGCAGGGCCGCGGCCTGGGGCGAGGTGACCACCCCCACCACACGAGGGGGGAAGGGCAAGGGTTTCTTTCGTTCGGCTTCAAAGAGCCCCTCGGCCCTCAGCCGGTCGCGGAGCTGCTCAAAGCGGGCGTGCAGGTCTCCCAAGCCCACCGGCTGCATCTGGTCGACGATGAGCTGATAGTTGCCCCGGGGCGCGTACACCGAGATCCGCCCATGGACCCGCACCTCGACGCCATGCTCCGGCTTTTTACCCAGGCGCGCCGCGTCGGTGCGCCACATCACGCAACTGACGGCAGCGGTGGCGTCCTTGAGGGTAAAGTAGAGGTGGCCCGAACTTGCACGGGTGAGGTTCGAGACTTCGCCAACGAGCCACACATCTTGAAGCTCGGGATCAAGTTCCAGCAGATCCTTGATGTGCAAGGTGAGTTCGCCGACCGTCCACTCTTGCCAGCCGGGCAGCCATTCTTGATCGTCCCACAGCCCAGGAAGCGGTTCGCTCATTGCGCGTTTCTCACGGCCTTGACGGCGCGCACGATGGCCTCGGCGACCACCTCGGCAGCGTAGGCGCCCACCAGGTTCAGATCGGCGCGTTTGGCGCCGGTAGCCAGGGCAAAGAGGGTGTCGCCGTCGAACATCGTGTGGGCCGGGCGAACCGCCCGCGCCAGGCCGTTGTGGGCCATTTGGGCCATCTTGTTGGCCTCTTCTTTATTCAGGCGGGCGTTGGTGGCCACCACGCCAATGACCGTATGGCTTGTGCCGGCGAACTTGAGGGCCGTCTTGCCGACCATGCTCTTCAGGGTTGCCAGTGTGTCGGCAAAGCCCTCGCCTCTCAAAGCGCGCACGCCGGCCAGAATCTGGCCCGTGTGGGGGTCGACGACGTCGCCAAAGGCGTTCACAGCCACGATCGCGCCCACCACCAAGCCGCCCCCCAGATCCACGCTGGCCGTTCCCACGCCGGAGGGAGAGGCTTTGCCGCCGCCCAGCACCTTGCCCACGGTACAGCCGGTGCCGGCGCCCACGCTGCCCTCAGCCACGGGGCCATCGCTCGCTGCCTGGCAAGCCGCGTAGCCCATGGCCGCATCGGGGCGGACGTCCGCGCGGCCCACGTCCAGGTCGAAAAGGACGGCCGCTGGCACGATGGGCACCTTGGCGACCCGCACGTCGAATCCGATCTTGCGCTCCTCCAACCAGCGCATCACGCCGCTGGCCGCATCCAGGCCGTAGGCGCTGCCGCCTGCCAAAAGTATGGCATGGGCCCGCTCCACCATGTGCATCGGTCGCAGCAAATCGGTTTCGCGGGTGCCCGGCGCTCCTCCCCGCTGATCCACCCCACCCACCGCTCCGTCCGGTGGGCACAGCACCACAGTGCAACCGGTGCGGGCTTCCAGGTCTGTGATATGCCCCACGCGGATGCCAGGCACATCCGTAATGGCGTGGTTCCAAGTTTTGGTCATCATTCCCTCACAATCCGTCTGTGGGCTTTGGGAGCCCACGCTCTTATGCAGTTAGCAGATCGGTCACCCGATCCAAAACCTGCTCGGCCACAGTTTCCTTGGGAAGAACAGGCAATTCCCGCACGCTGCCATCGGCGCCAATCAGGGTCACCTGGTTCGTATCGGCGCCCATCGCTTGCCGCGCATCGTTGGCCACGATCAGATCCAGGCGCTTGCGTTGGAGCTTTTCACGGGCGTTTTGCAGCAGGTCCTGGGTTTCGGCGGCAAAGCCCACCACCACCTGATCGGCCCGGCGCAGGTCCGCAACCTGGGCCAGAATGTCTGTCGTGCGGACCAGGTCCAAGGTCAGGCCGTCTTTGGCCTTTTTGATCTTTTGGTCGGCTGCTGCGGCTGGGCGATAATCGGCCACGGCCGCGGCCATGAGCAGGGCATCGGCGCGGGCAAAAGCGTCGAGGGTTGCGTCGGCCATTTCGGCTGCCGTCTGCACCGGAACCCATTCCACACCAAAGGGCGCTGGCTGGCCGGTGGTGCTGATCAAAATCACCTGGGCGCCCCGGTCGCGGGCCGCCCGGGCCAGGGCATAGCCCATGCGCCCCGATGACCGATTGCCCAGGAAACGGATGGGGTCCAGGGGCTCGCGGGTGCCGCCGGCCGTCACGATGATTTTTCGCCCGGCCAAAGGCCCTCGGCGGGCCAGCACCCAACAGGCGGCATCCAGCACATCCTCTGGCTCGGCCATGCGCCCGGGTCCGGTGGCGCCCGAGGCCAGACCCCCTTCGGCCGGACCCACCACCGTCACGTCGCGTAGGCGGATCAGCCGGGCCAGATTGTCTTGGGTCAGGGGGTTGGACCACATGTGGGTCTCCATCGACGGGGCCAGAAGGATCGGGGCTTCGGTGGCGAGCATAGTAGCCGTGACCATGTTGTCGGCCATACCCGCGGCCAGTTTGGCAATGGTGTTGGCCGTGGCCGGGGCGATCACCATCAGGTCTGCCCGCTTGGCCAGGCTCACGTGGCCAATGTCGGTCTCGTTGAGCAGGGCAAACATCTCGGTCACCACGGGCCGATGGGAGAGAGCCTGAAAGGTCAGGGGCGCCACAAACTGCCTCGCGGCGTCGGTCATGATCACATCAACCAACGCCCCTCCCTTGACCAGGTGGCTGCACAACGTGACCGCCTTGAAGGCAGCAATTCCCCCCGTGACCCCAAGCAAGATGGAACGATTCTGAAGGATCATGGTGTCACCTCCCGGTTCATGTCCCAGATGAGACGCAAGCCTTCCAAGGTCAACCAGGGCTCGACCACATCGATGACCTCCGTTTCGGCGGCGATGAGAGAGGCCAGTCCTCCCGTGGCAACCACCCGCATCTCAGGTCCCAGTTCGGCGCGAAACCGGGCCACAAGACCCTCGACGAGGCCCACGTACCCGAACAGCATGCCCGACTGCATCGACTGGACGGTGTTCTTGCCAATGACGGCCGGCGGGCGGATCAGGTCGATGCGCGGCAGCTTGGCAGTACGCTGAAATAGCGCCTCGGCCGCCACGCCAATGCCCGGCGCAATGGCGCCCCCCAGATAGTCGCCCTCAGCCGAGATGGCGTCAAAGGTTGTGGCCGTCCCCAAGTCCACCACGCAGGCCGGCCCGCCAAAATGGAAAAAGGCCGCCACGGCGTTGACGATTCGGTCGGCGCCCACCTCGGCGGGATGGTCGTAGCGTATGCGCACGCCGGTTCGCACGCCTGCTTTTATCGCCAGGGGGGACTGGTGAAAATAGCGCAGGAAGAGCTTTTCAAAGACGCTATCGAGGGGAGGAACGACGCTGGCCATGATGATCCCTTCTACAGAAGCGGGATCCTGGCCCGATCGATCGAAAAGCTCGAGGATCAGCATGGCGTACTCGTCAGCCTGTTTGGCATGATCGGTCGCAATGCGCCAGTGGGTGAGCAGCTCCTGGTCTTGATACAAGCCCATCACGATATTCGTGTTGCCAATATCCATGCAGAATAGCGACATGGGCGCCTCCTGTTTTGTTGGTCCCGCTCGAACGGCCCTCACCTGTTGCCGCGGGTGGGCGTCGCGCGGTCTTGCGGGGGAACAGACTACTTTCCTCCCCCTGGTGTGGCCCTATTATAGCGGAAAAGCAGTGCGATGTCTATCTTGGGGCGCCAGCTTTTAGGCCCAAAGGCAACCCTGGGTTCTCTGTCTTGGACTACTGCCAAAACGAAAGGCTCCCGGAAACCCACGGGAGCCTTTGTTCATTCCATGGTTGAGCCCAGCGTAGATCGGATCTGGATGGGCTCAGGCATCCTGCCAGCGCAGGATGGGCTCGCGGGCGGCCCGCACCTCGTCCAGCCGGCCCACCGGCGCCGAGTGAGGCGCCTGGTGAAGCAGCTCGGAATTGGTGATGGCCTCGTCGCGGATGGCGCGCAGGGCCGCGGCAAAGGCATCCAGCGTCTCTTTGCTCTCGG
>CAYVLO010000176.1:0-6770 GCA_964452125.1 uncultured Anaerolineaceae bacterium
ACATTGGAGAAAGTAGGTGGCTGTCCCAAAAGGCTCCTCAAGGCGTCAATTAACTCTCAAATACTGAATGAAACCAATAGAATTGAAATGTTACCTTTTGTGAAACGAGCCAATTTCCCGCTTTTGGGACAGCTCCTTGTCTGAGCGTTAGTGACCGGTCAGATCGCGGGCGTAGGCAAACAGGGCGGGCATGCCGCCAGTGTGCCAAAACAGCACCCGTTCCTTGCGACCGATCTGTCCCTGGCGGATCATGTCAATGAGGCCGGCCATCGCCTTGCCGGTGTACACCGGATCCAACAGAATCCCCTCCGTCTGGGCCACCTGACGTATAGCCGATTCTTCGACGGAGGTCAGTACGGCATAGCCGCCACCCACATAGTCGTCATTGATGTGGATATCCTTGGGATCAATACTCAGATCCAGGCCGAGATAGGCGGCTGTGGGGGCCAAAAGCCCGCCGATGACCTCTCGGAGGTGCCCGCCGGTCTTGTCCACATTGATGCCCAGCACCTGACCACGATAGCCGACGGCCTTGGCGCCGACGATCAATCCCGCCTGGGTGCCGCCGGAACTGGTGGCAAAGAGGATGCGGTCAAAGGGGAGCGATGCCCCCTCAGCGGTCTGCGCCCATAGCTCGTCAAAGGCGTTGGCATAGGCCGCCGCGCCCACGGCATTCGAGCCCCCGTAGGGGATGATGTAGGGCCGTCGCCCGGCTGCCTGTTCGGCCTCGGCCGCGGCAGCCAGCGCTTGTACAGGATCGTCCGAACCGGTCCACCAGATCCGCGCCCCCAGCAGATCGTCCAGCAACAGGTTGCCCGTCCATTGCGCTCTGGGGGGCGCCTCGCTAGCCAGGACGAGTACACACTCGAGCCCCGCCCGGACGGCTGCGGCTGCCGTCTGGCGGCAGTGATTGGACTGGATGGCGCCGACGGTCAGAACCACGTCCGCCCCTTGGCTCAGGGCGTCGGCTATCAGGAATTCCAATTTCCGAGTTTTGTTGCCGCCGGCCGCCAGGCCAGTCTGATCGTCTCGTTTGATCCATAGCTCGGGCCCCCCCATCGCCTCGCTCAGGCGCACCATCGGCTCCAGCGGCGTCGGCAAGTGACCCAGGGGAAATCGTTCCCTTGTATTCATCGGTACAGAACCTCCTCACCATCCATATTCTCAGCGGCTCTGCCTCCAACAGGGCAGAGCAACCCTCGCGGTGTTGCCTTGAGCCAGTATAGCACGACCCTCGCGGGATGGCAACCTTCTATGGGGCACGCACGGTCAAAGTGAACCTTGTATTTACATAACACTAAAAAGCGATCCCTCTTGGAATGGAATTCGGCTTCTTGCCCGTGTCAGGCGTACTGGACGGTGTAACTTCGGCCCAGGGCACTGGCACGACTTCTGAGAATACGAAAGAGTCCCGGTACCTGAGGGCGCATTGCGGCTTGTGAAATTGCCATCAATGCGCGACCATGCTATAATGCTGGGCACGGGAGCATGGTATGTATATACGACCACCCAAAAAGCGACGCTCGTCCTCGATCCGGGTTCTCGTTCTGTTTGTTTTGGCGGCTGCGGGAGTGTACCTGGTTACTGTCAGGCGCGATTTGCTGCAGCCGATTCAAGTTGGGCCGACACCCACCCCCACCCCGACTGCCCGGGATGTCATGGCCATCGCTCACGAGTTCTATCTCGAAGGCGATTTGGATAGCGCGATCGTCACGTACAGCGAGGCGGCCCTTCTGGATCCTGAGGATCCCATGCCTTATGTCAGGTGGTCCCATTTATTGACCTTGCGGCGGCGCACTGACGAGGCAATTGAGAAGGCGCGGATTGCCATTGGCATCGCCCCCGACAGTCCCGAGGCCCTGGCGGCCCTGTGCATGGCTCTGGATTGGGACGCCGAGGCCGGCGAACACGACAAACTCCAAGAGGCGCTGAGCGCTTGCCTGAGCGCCATTGACCTCGATCCGACCTATGCAGAGGCCCATGCCTACCTGTCGGAGGTCTATGCCGATATGGGGCAGATCGCACAAGCGGTGGAATCGGCGCGGCTGGCCGTCACTTTGGACGATAGTAGCGTCTTTGCCCACCGAGATCTGGGCTACGCGCTGGAAAAGCAGCGAAAATACCAGGAGGCCGTGGCCGAATATCTGCGCGCGGCGCAGCTCCATCCACGCCTGGCTCAGCCCTACATCGATTTGGGGCGCATCCATCTGGCGAACAATCGTCAGAAGGATGCCTTGTCTGCTCTGGAAAAAGCCGCGACCGTTGATCCAAATGGCGCTCACGCCCACGATTCTCTGGGTTGGGCTTACTATCAGACCGGGAATTATCAGCGCGCGGTCGTCGTTTTTGAAAAGGCCGTGGAGGCCGACCCCACCTTTCGATTGGCTTACGGGCATCTGGGTTTGACCTACTATGTCTTGCGCAATTACGAAGGCGCCGTTGATGCCTATAAACGGGCCATTGACCTGGGGGCTGACAGGCTGGATTATTATTACACGTTGGGCCTCGCCTACGTCTATTTGGAGCGCTGTGATGAAGCCCGGCCCTGGTTGCTCAAGGCCATCGAGATCGATCCAAATAACGGCCCGGCGCGCGAAGGGTTGGCGGTCTGTCCTGAAAAGTAGTCCTGGCCAACACTCTCAAGCCGCCTCGGGCTGTTGGCCAGGGAACCGTGGCAATAGGAAAGGCGGGGTGTGGCTGCTGGCACTCTGAAAGAGGGGGCTATGGACGAGTGGGTGCGGCGAAACCGAGGGGTCCTTTTTGCCCTTGTGGCCATCTTGGTCATGGCTGGCGTCTTGCTGATTCAATCGGGCCGTAGACACCCGGCGCCGATTCTCCTGGCGACAGCGACGGCTCCCTCCCTGGCAGAGCCCACTGGGACGCCATCCCCTCTGCGCGTGTATGTAAGCGGCGCCGTGCAATCACCCGACGTATACTGGCTGCCGCCTGCGAGTATCGTCAAAGATGCGGTACTGGCTGCGGGCGGCGCGGCCCCCGATGCCGATCTGGACCGCATCAACCTGGCTACCGAGTTGGTGGATGGACAGCACGTCTATGTCCCCCATTTGGAGGAAGAGGATCCACCGCAAGAGTGGTCATCAGCCCAGCGCTCGATGGGCGTCCGGATCAATATCAACACAGCCGACGCAGCCACTCTGGAATTGTTGCCGGGCATTGGCCCGGCTCTGGCCCAGCGCATCATCGACTATCGTGAGAGAAACGGTCCCTTTGCCCGGCCTGAGGATGTGATGAATGTTACTGGTGTGGGGCCTGCCATCTTTGCCCAGATTCAGGACAGTATTTCGACCAAATGAGTCTTGATTGTGATGGGGCTTACGGAGTACCGGTGCTAATGGAGTATACTGACATTACTCCTTTCTCCTCCTTGTGAAAGGAAAACAGGGACTCTTGTTCAAGAGTCCCTGTTCTTATTGGTTCCCCTTTGCCCATAACCCAACTCGATCGTGCTTTGCTCAGGCGATCTGCCGCGAGCCAAAGGGGGCCAAATCCAGACTGGAACTGCTCCAAGGCGCCCCACACAGGTCTTGTCGTGATGCGATAGTCCGTGGTATAATAGATCTCGGGACTAGATCGCACGTCAGCAATAGAGTTTCTTGTTCATGTGAGATGTGGGACATCGTTTGAAGACGTGCAGTTTTCACCAGGCGGCCTATGAGAAACGAAAGCTGGTTTAACGGCCATTTGTCCACGCGCAAGATGGATCGAGCCGGGCAGAGGAATGGAGCAATCTCATGAGCACAGCCACGATTCTGGTTATAGATGACGAGGTTGGGATGCGCGAAGGCTGTCGCCGGGCCCTGAAACCTCATGGGTATCAGGTAAGTGTGGCAGAACATGGTGCAGAGGCTCTGCGCATACTCCGTGAAATGCACGTGGATCTGGTCTTGTTGGATGCCATGATGCCGGGCATCAGTGGCCTCGAGCTTCTGGGCAAAATCCACGAGCATGACGCCGACATTGTGTGTGTCATGATTACCGGCTATGCGACCGTCGATTTGGCAGCCCGGGCCATGAAAGAGGGGGCCCATGCTTTTTTGCCCAAGCCATTTACTTCGGACGAATTGCTGTCGGCTGTCAGGCAAGGCCTCCAAGATCGTCAAAGGCAGATCGAGATTCGGCGACAGAAGGAGCGAGAGGAAGAAGTTCTGGCCTTGGAACGGACTCAGCAGGAGCGGGCCAAGTTCAATGCTATTGAAAGCCGTTTTATGCTGGTGGTGGTCCACGAGCTTCGCAATCCCGTCGGGGTGGTCAAGAACTATTTGCAGCTCATGCGGGCGGGCTATGTGGCTGCGGATGAGTTGGATGAGTATCTGGACAGGCTTGACCAGCGGGCCACGCAATTGCTGGACATGCTTGACGAGTTGTTGGAATTGGCGCATCTGAAGCAGGGGCTCGATCCCTCTCACCTCCGACCGGTGTCGGCGGCGAGCGTCGTCTCTTCGGTGGCAGAAAAGCTCCGCGCGCAGGCTACTGCAAAGGGCCTGGCCTTCCAGGTCAAGATTTCCCACCAGCCTGCGATCAAAATGCAGTCCGGCCATATGGAATCGCTCTGGCGGCACCTTGTGGACAATGCGATTCGATATACCCCCGCTGGATCGATCGACGTCTTGTTGGCCGAAGAAGATGAGCAGATCGTCGGCAAGGTCATCGACACCGGCATTGGCATTTCCAACGAGGAATTGGGGCGGATTTTCCAAGAGTTTTACCGTTCGGAAAATGCCAAGGCCCAATGCGAGTTGGGCACGGGTCTGGGATTGCCCATTGTCGAGCAAATTGTGCGATTGTACCAGGGTACGATCGAGGTGGACTCTCAACTGGGTCGGGGCAGCACTTTTATCGTTCGCCTGCCGAAGGATGCTCAGTCGCCGGCTTTTTGAGCCTTTTGATGGCGGCCAGTCGATCGGCTTGGGACGTACATTTGAAGGTTGTTGCATGTGTAAGGAACCGTTTATACTGTTGACAAATTCGTTGAAAAAGGGCATAATAGGGAGCAGCAAAGGGTGTATTGGCGGCGCTACCCTCATTTTTCTGTTCGGGTCTTTTTGAGCCAGGGCTGAGACCTCCGCAATTCGCCTGGCAGCAAGAGACCAGTGGCCGGTAAGGGAAGGAGAAGCAAATGTCCGATATTCGCTTGCAGGATTACGTTGCCAAAATAAAAACGTTGATCCGCAACGGCCAACACGATGAGGCCATTGCTCACTGTCAGCATATTCTGACCCACCACCCCAAGCAGTTCGAAACCTACAGCCTGCTGGGAGAAATCTGTCTCGAAAAAGAGATGTATCGCGAATCGATCGAGTTCTTTCAGCGGGCGCTCAGCGCCGATCCAGAGAACTTTATCGCCCGCGTGGGATTGGGGATCATTTATGCCGAGCAGGGGTCGCTGCCTGAAGCGATCTGGCAGTTGGAGCGTGCCTTTGAGTTGGTTCCGGGCAACAGTGAGGTGCGCCGCGAGCTTCAGCGTTTGTATGCCGAGCGCGATGGCGCGGAAACGCTGCGCCTCCATCTGACCCGTGGAGCCTTGGGCCGTCTCTATGTGCGCAATGGCCTCTACGAGAGAGCCATCAACGAATTTCGGGCAGTTCTTGCCAACGAACCGGACCTGCCCGATGTCCGCGTCGCTCTGGTTGAGTCGCTGTGGCATGAGGGGCGGCGCCTGGAAGCGGTGGAAGGTTGCCTGGAATTGCTCGATGCCTTGCCCAATTGCCTGAAAGCCAATCTGATCCTCGGAGAGATTTGGCTCCGCGGCGGTCACGACGATACCAGCGAGGAGAAGCTCCGCCTGGCCCGCGCCTTGGATCCAGAGGGCCTGGTTGCCCAGCAGATGATGGGCCTGGACTCACCGGTTCCCCGGGAAGAAGTCTGGCTCCCTGAACTGGAATACGAGGCGGGCATGCTGGATCTGGGCACGGCCCAGGATGTTCAGGTTCCGACCGTGCCTGCCGTGTGGGGGGACGAGCCAGGCGAACTGGATTTGCCGCTGGATGAGTCGATGGACATGTTCACAGGCGAAGGGTGGGGCGATTTGGAGACGCTGCCCGATTGGCTGCAAGAAATGGGGCTCACCAAGCCCGATAGCCTGGCGCCCGAGGCCGGAAAGGGGCCCGAGTTGCCTTCGGCAGCGCTCCCCGTGTGGATCAGAGATTTGGCGGAAGCAGAACCCAACCGGGAAAAGGACATCGCCGGCCAGATTGAGCCTGAGGAACCCGAGTTAGAAGCCGAGGTCGCCCAGGATTCCGCATCTGAGGATGCAGGTTTGGGTCAGATGCCTGAATGGATTCGCGAGTTGGAACAGCAATCCTCCAGGCAGGAAGAACTTTCCCCCGAATGGCTCAAAGGCGCGGTTGACGAGGAGATCGAGAAAGAGGATGTTTTGTTGTCAAAATCGCAGGTCCCCTCTGAGCCCATTGCCGGTGAGTTGGGTGAGCCGGAGGAGGCGGTTGAGGGCGAGTTGCGGGCATCGACACCGTCGGTGGCAGATAGAACCGAACGGGCCATTCCTGCCAGCCTCCAGGCACTGGTGGCGGCTGGTATCCTGGATGAGGCCGATTTGGAAGCGGCCATGGGCGAGATGTCGACCGAAGATCTGGCGGTTCAACAGCAGGAATCGGTTCCCGATTGGCTCAAGGAGTTGATCGAACAGCCTGCCCTGGATAGGGTGGAACCCATTGTGGCTGAGGTCGAAGAAGCGGAGTTGCCCGACTGGCTCAAGAGCCTGGAGGCCGAGCCTGCCGTGATCGAGCCGGTCG
>CAYVLO010000177.1:0-6760 GCA_964452125.1 uncultured Anaerolineaceae bacterium
TGGATGCTGCCTGCAAGTACGCAGGTGCTTATGCGCGAGGGCTCTCGCGGCGGGCATGACGGCCGAGGAAGGCGACCCGGCTGATCTACGATCCGTCTTGCAGCCGGCGGACGAGCCCCTCCAGGCCCAGCAGGTAGCTGTTGCAACCAAAACCCGTGATCTGACCGACACACACCGGCGCCACAACCGACGTGTGTCGGAATTCCTCTCGGGCGTGGATGTGGGACAGGTGAACCTCGATCACGGGCAGGCCCACGCTGGCGACCGCATCCCGCAGGGCGTAGGAGTAATGGGTCAGGGCGCCGGGGTTCATAACGACGCCGTCGGCCCAGTCACGGGCCTTGTGCAAGAGGTCGATCAGGTCGCCTTCGTGATTCGACTGGTAGGTATGCAACTCGGCGCCGAGCTTTTGGGCATGGTCGTGCAACCGGTCGTTGATCTCGGCCAGGGTCAGAGAGCCGTATATCTCTGGCTCCCGCAGGCCGAGCATATTCAGATTGGGGCCGTGTAGCACCAGGATGTGCCAGACGGACTCTTGGGAAGAACTCGATGGGGTCATGGTTCCCTCCTTGCTCCCATTTCGAGGAGCACTCGTTCGACGGTTTCACGGGGGACCCGATCGACGAGGGTCACCCGACCGATGGCCTCGGGCAAGATCCACCGCAGATCCCGTCCCTGGCGCTTTTTGTCGTGGGTCATGGCCTCCCAGATCTGGTGGATGGGATGCGCAGGGCAGCGGATGGGCAATCCCCAGGCCGAGAGGGCCGATTCGATGGCGTCCTGCATCGGCCGAGGCGCCCGGGCCAACTCGACAGAGATCCGGGCCGCCGCCACCAGCCCGATGCTCACCCCTTCCCCGTGGCGCAACGAAAAGCGACTGAGCCGTTCCAGAGCGTGGCCCACGGTGTGCCCCAGATTGAGCACGGCCCGCCGGCCCGCCTCCAGGGGATCCTCCTCCACAACCTCGATTTTGACCCGCAGCACCCTCACCCATTGCTCCACGGTGAGGGGCGAGGGCTGCCCGGTGGGGCCGTCTTTCAGCGAAGCAAACAGCTCGGGGTCGGCGAGGATGCCGTGCTTGAGGACTTCGGCCATGCCCGAGCGCGCCTCGTCGATGGGCAAGGTTTCGAGGGTGGCGGGATCGATCAGGACCAGGAGGGGCTGCTTGAAGGCGCCCACCAGGTTTTTGCCCTGGGGCAGATCGACCCCCGTCTTACCGCCCACGCTGGCATCGGCCATGGCCAACAGGCTGGTGGGGATCTGGGCAAAGCGAACGCCCCGCATAAAGGTGGCGGCGGCAAACCCGGCAATGTCGCCGGTCACGCCGCCGCCCAGCGACAGCACAACGCTGCTGCGATCCATGTGGTTCTGCAGAAACTGGTCGTACAGGGCCGACACCGTAGCGAGGGTTTTGTGGGGCTCTCCATCGGGGATGGTGCACAGGGCCGGATGAAAGCCCCTCGATTCCAGGGATTGGCAGACCCGATAGGCATAGTGGGGCGCCACCACCGGGTTGGACACCACGCCCACGCGGCACCCTTGGGGGGCGTCTGCGGCCCGGAGGGCGCCGCCGATCTGGTCGAGCAGGCCCGCCCCAATGTGGATCGGATAGGATCCGTCCAAGTGGCGCACCGCCAAGGTGCGGACCTCAGCCAGGGCCATGACCTCTTCGGCCAGACTGTCGAGAGACCGTCCCTCGGTGTCGATCTGCCAGGGGATGGCGGCATAGGCCTCGCGGCGCGCAGCCAGCAGCCGGGCGATCTCGGCCCGCGGATCGGGCACGTTGAGCAGGGGACGCTCGGTCCGGCTGTCCTGCAGCCGCCGCAAGATCTCGTCCACGGGGGCGTTGAGGCACACGACCACGCCGCCCTGTTGCAAGAGGGCGCGGTTTTCGGCCCTGAGCAGGGCGCCGCCGCCGGTGGAAATGACCAAGCCCTGCGGCTGGGCCAGCTCCCGGCAAAGGTTGGCCTCCATCTGGCGAAAGGCCTCCTCGCCCGACTCGGCAAAGATGCGCGCGACGGGCATGCCCGCCCGCTCTTCGACTAGGGCGTCCATATCGACAAAGGGGCGTCCCATTCGCCGGGCCACCTCCCGACCCAGCCAGGTCTTGCCCGTGCCCATGAAACCGGTGAGGATCAGGTTACGACCAACGCCAGGGCACATGGTCCATCTCCAAATCGGTTAGAGTGGCTTGGCGCAACGACGACACCCGGGGCTGGATCTCGGCCAGGCTGTCGCCCCCCACCTTGGCCAACAGGGCCTCGGCCAGGGTGATGGCGACCATCGCCTCGCCGACCACAGCGGCGCGGGGAACGGCGCAAATGTCCGAGCGCTCGTAGCGGGTGACGGCCGGCTGGCCCGTGGCCAAGTCGACCGAGGCCAACGGCGTGAGAGTAGTGGCGATGGGTTTCATGGCGGCCCGCACCACAATGGGCTGCCCGGTGGTGATGCCCCCTTCGAGCCCCCCGGCGCGGTTGGTGGGCCGGTGGATGCGCTCGCCGTCCAACTGGATTTCGTCGTGGACCTGGGTGCCGGGCTTGGCAGCATTGGCAAAGGCCAGGCCGATCTCGACCCCCTTGACGGCCTGGATCGAGCCCACGGCCATCATCAACAGAGCATCGAGCCTGCGGTCCCAGTGGACGTGGCTGCCCAAACCGGGCGGGCAGCCCAGGGCGACGACCTCGAACTGCCCGCCCAGGGTGTCCCGACGGGTCCGGGCGTCGTCGATGCAGGCCACCATGGCCTGGGCGCCCTGGGGATCGGGGCAGCGCGCGTCATTCTCCTCGGCCTGGACGAACCGCTGCTCGTAGGCCATCTCCTCAGGCAGGTCAGCCTGGACATGGCCGATCTGAACGACGTAGCTGCCGACCAAGACGCCCACCTGGGCCAACAGAAGGCGACACAAAGCACCCACAGCCACGCGGGCCGCCGTTTCGCGAGCGCTGGCCCGCTCCAGGGCCAGCCGCAGGTCGCGGTAGCCGTACTTGACGGCCGCCGTCAGGTCGGCGTGACCGGGCCGGGGGATGGTCATGGGCGCGATGTCGCGGTCCCGCCAGTTCTCCCAATCGAGGTTCTCGATCTGGAGGGCCAGCGGCGCCCCGGTGGTCCGACCGGCGACCACGCCGCCGGTAATGCGGGCGCGGTCCCGCTCGATGCGCATGCGGCCGCCGCTGCCCGCACTCTTCTGGCGGCGGGCCAGCTCGGCGGCGATGGCCTCCTCAGAGACAGGCAGGCCCGCCGGAAGGCCTTCGATCACCGCCGTCAGCAGGGGACCGTGGGATTCTCCGGCGGTCAGAAATCGCAGCATAGGCTTCCTCTCGGTTCGATAGAATGTCGGGCCTGAAGGTCAACCCCGCAGCGCCGCCTCGGCAGCGGCGCGCATCACATCGATGGGAGCCTTGTGGCCTGTCCAAAGCTCAAAGGCCAACGCCCCCTGATGGACCAACATGCCCAGCCCGCCCACGCAGATCGCGCCGGCAGCCCGGGCGCGAGCCAGCAGCCGCGTCTCGGCCGGGTTGTAAACCAGGTCCATGACGGTCCAATGGGACGGCAGGGGCAGCGATTCAGGCCAGGGCGAGGCATCGACGTGGGGCCACATACCCACCGAGGTGGTGTTCACCAGCAAATCCAGGGCTGCCAGGTCCAGGGTCTCCAGCTCCGGCGCGACTCGGATCGAAAACCCCTGCCGGGTCATATCCAGGGCCAACGCCTGGGCGCGCTCGGGCGTTCGGTTGTGGATCGTCACAGGGCAGCCGGCGCTTCCCAGGGCAAAGGCCGCGGCGCGAGCGGCGCCTCCGGCCCCCAGGATCAGGGCATGGGCGCCCGCCGGGTCAAAACGGGCCTCCCCCAACGCGCGCATCAGGCCTTCGGCGTCGGTGTTGTCGCCCCAGATCCGACCCTCGGCAAACAAAAGGGTATTGACGGCGCCCATGGCCCGCGCCGTCTCACTGAGCCCGTCCAGGTAGGGCAGAACCGCCTGCTTGTGGGGGACGGTGACGTTGGCGCCCCGATAGCCCCCCTCCACCAGCTCCTGGAGGCGGGCCCCCACCTGATCGGGAGGAGTGGGCAGCAGGCTGTATTGCCAGGGCAGGCCCAGAACCTGGAATGCGGCGTTGTGCATGGCGGGCGACACGCTGTGGGCGATCGCTCCGCCGATCAGTCCCACCTGAAACAAGGGATTGTTGGACATGCCCGGTCGATCCTTTTCGAAAAGATCAAAACAAGGGAATCTGGGTCGCCTCGCGCTCGACGATGGGGTCGAGCCCGATGACGGTCCGCAAGGCGTACTCGTCCACATCGGGCTGGGCCACCAACTGCCGCACGTGGCGATATTTGATGAATCGCCAACCCGCCTCGTCCACCTTTCGCTGCCAGAGGGGATGGTGGGCCAGCTTGTGGCTCGCCAGCGCCGCCCGGCCGCCGGGGAGGACCAGGTGGGGCGTAGCGCCCTGCCAATCGTCCACCCCATCAAGGACCTCGCTCAAGAGCGCCTGGCAGCGGACGTAAAACCCGGAGCAGGGGCGGCCCTGGCGGAACCAGGCGACGTCAAAGGGCGCGGCCTGGGACGTCTCGTAGCCGAGCCGCTGGCCCAGGACCTGAAGCTGCTCGATGATGGACCGGCGATCCGCCTCGCGGGCGTCCGGCAGGTCCTCGGGGCGGAGGGTCCATCGATCGTCTGCCACCGGGCGACCGATGGAACTCAGGCACACAGCAACCAGCTCGCGGGCTGGGGTGAGCGGCCCCGGGAACCGGGCAAAGAGCGCCTGGGCGAACTCGACTTTGCCGATGGAATCGTGGTCCTGCAGGATCTGCTGGGCCGCCTCTTCCACGCGATCGCACAGGGGCCGGGCGGCACCCGAGGGAGTGACCAGCCACCCCATTTTCTCCTGTGGGTCGGTGGTCCACACCTGAAAGATCGGACTGGCCAACGCCTCTTCAATCTGCCGGGCGATCAGGTCCAGGGGCGAAACCGTCTCCTCTTGGACCTCAGCAAGCTGCGCCAGGAACCCGCCTTGGGACAGACGGGCGACGATGGCCGCCTGCAAGGTAGTCCAGGGGGTGGGTTCTCCCCGCGCCAGGATCGTGCTACGAGCAGCTTGGATGGCCTCGGCTCGAATTCGACTTTCCGTAGAGGGATCGGACGCCGATGGCTGGAAGGCGGGCAACGTGGGCGCCAGTTCCAGGCGATAGTCTGCGCCGCACTGCACCAGGGAGGTCAATCCCAGGCGAGCGCGGCTGGCTGCCAGCAACAGCGCCGTCACCACCGGGGTCGGCTGGTCCTGCAAGATCAGGACCATGCGCCCGCTATCGCGCAGCAACCCGACCAAGGCGCGGAACGATCCGGTCATGGCCCGCGCGAACCAATCGGCATCGGGCGTTCTCTGCCGCAAGATCGGTCGCAAGGGTTCAGCCGCGTCCCACCCCAGCAACCAGGCTGCCCAAAGGTACGAGAGGGACCAGGCATGAGAATCCAGCAGCGGCGGGGCGATCAAGAGGAGGGCCGCACTGCGGGGCGGCAGGAGCTTGGGCAGATCGCGCACCACGCCCCCCGCCACCAGCCCCCTCATCTCCGGGAGAAAGGCCTCGGACTCGTGCTGAACCACGAGCTGGGAGACCGGCCCGACCGTGGATGCCCGCAGCCGGAGGATCGCCTCTTCAAAGGCCTGCCACACGTTGCGCTCCACAAACCGCGCCGGCGGGACAAGGCCGCGGGGACGGCCCGCGGCGCCCGGAACGGTCGCGAGAGAGGAGCAGCGGTCCAGGCAGTCCAGCAGAAGGGCTTTGAGGGCCCGGTTCTCCCTGGGCGCAGGGAACAGGCTGTCGATCTTGATCGTCAGTTCGGCCAGGGCATAGAGGTTGCGCGGGGTGTACAGCTTGAGCATCGACTCCATTCGCGCACGGAGGGAATCGCCCTCCGGCTCGGGCGCCAGCCGGTCCAGGACGTAATGATAGTGCATGGCCCGCACCGGGATCTCGCTCAAACGGTCGCGGTCTTGGGCTGCGACCAGGCTCTCCCCCTCGCGTTGACACGCCGGGCAGCGTATCTGTTTGGTAACGGGCGCCCCCTGATCGCGATCCCACAGGAAATAGTCGGCAGCCACCGGCTGCGAGCAGGCGGGGCAGGACGTGGTGTACAGGTTAGACAGATAGCGACTCAGGGGGATCCCATGCTTGAGGGTATCGCCCAGTTGGGCCACGGCGGCATCGAACCGGCGGGTGGGAAGGGGGTCGAGCCACGCTTCCAACAGGAGCGTCAGGGCCGGATCGAATTGGAGCGCCACCAACCGTCGGTCCGCAGCCAGGGTCTCGATCACCACCGCCGTGTCCTGGCAATAGGGTACGACCACCAAGTCCCCCGGCTGGGTGTGAAGCTCCAGGTAGGTTGGGCTGACACCCTGTGGGATTGGCGAGCGCACGCGGGGCAGCATCCCCTCGGTTGTTCCCGGTTGGCCGGGGATGAAATGCTCGATTCTGTCCATCGCCATCAGTGTACCACAAAGGATGGGAATAAACAAGCCTCAAAAAACGAGCCCAGGCCATGGATTTCGAGCCTCGAGAGCTCGCGCGGGATCGCCAGATCCCGCGCATCTGGGCAAAGGACGGCGATCCGGGCCTGGATCTGGCGAACCAGGCCGAGCAAAAACGGCGGCGAGCATCAAGCTCCCTTGCCCAAGATTCGTACCTGCAGCCACCCTTGAAGATACATCAGGGCAAACGCATTTATCGCATCAGTTGGATAATGATACCTGGTTGAGAAGAC
>CAYVLO010000178.1:0-6739 GCA_964452125.1 uncultured Anaerolineaceae bacterium
GGCCTATCTGCGCAGCCATAAGGACGAGGCGATCCTGATCGTCAACAACCTTTCAGATCAAGATCACACCGTGGAGCTGGACCTCGGCGAATTTGTCGGCGTCCAGCCCCACGACCTGCTCACCGGAGAAAAGCTGCCACAGGTGTCCTCAGTTCCCTATGGTCTTGGCCTGACGCGCTACGGCTTTCGCTGGCTGCGATTGTAGCCAACAGTGAGGAACGCCCCGGCGGGCTGTGCCGGGGCGTTTTGGTACCAGACGTGATAGTAGGTGGACCGGGCGCTTACGTTGGCTTGAAAGCCGTCACGCGAGCGCTGTAGACCAATGCCTGAGCCTCAGCAGGGGCGGGGATGCTGCCATGCTCGCTGCTGGTGGCTGTGACGGCAGCAGCCATCGCCTCATCCAAGGCCTGTTCCTCGATGCCGACCCGCTCGAACCCAGCAGCCTCAATGGCCGCCACATACTCCCTGTCCACCCAGGCGCCGGCCACGCAGCTTGCCCATGATTCCAGATCACGCCGGACGTCTTCTGGAAACTCGGCCCGCGTCACAATGTCGCTCACGGCCAACTTGCCGCCAGGCCTCAACACCCGAAATGCCTCACGAAAAACCTGCGCCTTGTCGGGCGACAGGTTAATGACGCAATTGGAAAGAATCACATCGACCGACTGGTCGACCACAGGCAGGTGTTCGATCTCGCCCAGGCGGAACTCGACGTTGGAAAGGCCCATTTTCTGGGCATTGGCCCGAGCCAGATCGATCATCTCGGCGGTCATGTCGACGCCAATGACGCGACCTTCAGCCCCCACCTGCCGAGCCGCCAGGAAGCAGTCGATACCGCCCCCCGAACCCAGATCCAGCACGGTCTGCCCGGGCTGAAGCTCAGCCAAGGTCACCGGGTCGCCGCAGCCCAGGGAGATACCGGTCACCTCGGCAGGCAGTTGCTGGACATCGTCCGTCTGATACAGGGCTTCCACCTGGATCAGCGAGGCCGACCCTCCGCCGCAGCACGTCGACGCGGGTGAGCAACACCCTCCTCCAGCGCCGGACTCGAACTGTCGAGCCACGCTGCCATACCGGTCACGCACTGCCGACACAATCTCTTTGGATTCTCGCTCTTTGTCCATGTCGTCTCCCTCAATATATCCAATATCTGAGCACTGGACCATTCGCCCAGCCCTCGAAAAATCAAACCACCTTTGTTCTGATCGTCCCCCTCCAGGACGAACGCATTTGGATCAACGGAGATTCGTAAGGTAGGCCTAGCTGATCGTTTCGCACGAAAGGATCCCTTTTTGGAGTGCGCAAGCTTGCTTGCGCAGTGATCTTGTGGCGGCAAGCTGCCGCACCCCAAAGTTTGTTTTCTCAATCAGACATCGTCATCGCTTTGATACTGCAAATGCGTTTGACCTGGTCACCCTCGATGAGTCCAATCCCCGGTCACACCTCGTCGTCACCCGCCTAGCAATTCTCGATATGGCAGTCATACCCACTCATCGCGAATGGGCATGTGGCGCTCACGAAATGCCAAAGTGAGAATTACAGGTCACCCGTCAGGGGGATCACAGCAGCCAGATCGATCTCGGGAGCATAACTCTGCGCCATTCGAGCACAGCACTGGGCCACCACTTGCTGCTTGAGCGTGTAAAACACCTGCTTGCCCTCGCGCCGTGTCTCCACCAGGCCCGCATTCCGAAGCACCTGCAAATGGTGCGAGACTGTCGGCTGGCTGACATTCCCCAGTTCTGTGACCATATCACCCACGCTGACCTGGCGGCAGCAGATCAAATTCATGATCCGCAATCGCGTCTCATCTGCCATCGCCCGGGCAAAGGCGCTCAGATCAGTCTCCATTCTACCCCACCCATATAGACACATATCAATATGTCTATAAGATAGCCGAAATTTTGCTCATTGTCAAATCTGATTCAGGGTCGCGGCAATTTCCCCGAGCCCTGCCCTCGATCCATACCGAAGCCGCCCTGCGAGACCAGAAGGGTGTATTTCAGATTTCTGGATTACATAACACAAATCGAAGCTCCTCAATGCCCAAAGCTTGTCTGACACCGTATCAAGGGCGACGCATGAGTTCAACGGCAGACTCGGTAGCTTTTTGGAGTGCGCGCCTGGCGCAAAGCGCCAGGACGCTTGCTTGCGCGGATTTTTGCGGCAGCAAGCTGCCGCACTCCAGAGGATGGCCACTCACCACCCAAGGGGTGTAACGAACTCACCCAGAAAGTTGAAATACACCCGACCAGAGACCAGAATAGGCCATCGGCGCCGTTTGGCAGCCTGTCCACCTTGTGCTATAATAGCATCCATCGGAAGTGGGCTCTCCTGCCGACCAAAGGAGGTAGCGGGCGCATGGCCAAACTTTCGGATCGGCTAAGCGGATTGCCGCTCCAGCTTATCCTCATCATCGGCTTTACCCTGACAGCGACTCTGACCATCATCAGCTCTGCCCTGATCACCTACAATGTGATCCGCAACTATCTGGACGAGGCGGCCAACGAGCGCGTGGGCCGTGACATGGAACTGGCCACCGCCTTTTTCAACAACAAGCTATCCGACATCCTTCTCACCGCCACCCGCATCTCCACCGCTCAAAACGTACGAAATAACCTACAGCCATCGGTCGATCCCCAATCCTCTTGCGCAATCGCCCTTGAAAAAGCCATCGACAACGAACTGGAAACCCTACCTACAGGGACACGCCGGTTTGTCGTCGTCACCGATCACCAGGGTCGAAGCGTTGCGGGGCGAGTGGCCTGGGACGATAGCTTGCGCGACATCACCCTGGGCACCGATTGGTCCAAGGTGCCCATCATCCAGGCCGTGCTGAGCGATCAGGAAACGCGAGGGGCCACCGAAGTCCTGCCGGCCGAGGTGTTGGCCTGGTTAGGACTCGCCGAAACGGCCCGAGTGCCCCTCATCGACACGCCCCTGGCCGCTCCGTTGCCCTTTGATCCCCGCGAAGGCACTGCAGGCCTTGTATTGGTCGGGGTCGCGCCGGTTTATGCCGAAACGGGCGAGTTTCTTGGGTCCATCCTGGTCGGCCACCTTTTCAACGGCGATTTCACGCTGGTGGACCGCATCGCCGACGTGGCTGGAGTCGACACCTCCACCATCTTTTTCGGGGATCTGCGGGTATCGACCAATGTACTCGACCTGAACGGCAATCGCGCCATAGGCACTCGCCTTTCCCAAGAGGTCTATCAACACGTCCTGGTCGAGGGACAGGACTTTACCGGCCGGGCCTTTGTGGTCAAAGAATGGTACATCACTCGCTATCACCCCATCTTTGACCACAAGGACCAGATTGTGGGTATCCTCTACGTGGGTGCTCGCGAGGCCACCTTCAACCGCTTGGTCGAGTCCTTTGCCCAGCGGCTTTTGCTGATCGTCGTGGCTACCATCCTACTGGCCATTCTGATTGCCATTCCCTTTGCCTATTCGATCTCCCGGCCTACTACCCAACTGGTCAACGCCACGCAGCAGGTGGCTCAGGGCGACTGGTCCGTTCGCGTCCCCGTCTCGGGTTATCAGGAAATGCAGAACCTGGCTGGTTCGTTCAACACCATGGTCGAAACCCTAAAGGAGACTCAAGAACAGCTTATTCAAAAGGAAAAGCTGGCCTCGGTGGGCCAGCTCGCAGCCGGGGTGGCCCACGAAATCAACAACCCCCTGGGTTCTGTGCTCCTCTACGCCGACATCTTGTGCAAGGAGACGCCCGAGGAGAATGCCCAACAACGCGAAGACCTCCAGATGATTATCCGCGAGGCTACCCGCTGTAAGACCATCGTCAACGACCTGCTCAACTTTTCGCGCCAGAACGAGGTGCTGGCCCAGGACACAGACCTGAACTCGCTCCTTGTTGAACTGGCCGAGGTTGCTTCCAAACAGGACCTGTACGATCAAGTGGAGATCAAAACCGACCTGGACCCAGACCTTGGCACCATCCAGGCCGATCCCCTTCAACTTCACCAGGTGTTCATCAATTTGATGAACAACGCCGCCGAAGCCATGCCCGATGGCGGCGTGCTCACCCTGAAAACTCGCCAGGGTCCCACCCCAGATTGGGTCACCGTCGAGGTCACCGACACCGGGGTAGGTATCCCCGAAGAAAATCTCAACAAAATGTTCACACCCTTTTTCACCACCAAACCAATCGGCAAGGGTACCGGATTGGGCCTGGCCATCATTTATGGCATCGTCAAAATGCATCGAGGTCAGATCAGCTTCAAGAGCCAGGTGGGCGAAGGTACTACCTTTACCCTTCAGTTGCGCCAAAGACTTCCGAATCAAATGGCAAATACTACAAACAGCTTTGTGCTGCCCTGAAAGGAGCGACCCTTGAGCGAAGAAAAGCCACAGCCACCCAGCAAGGTGCTGGTCGTCGACGACGAAGAAGGCATGCGCCAGGGCTGCCAGCGAGCACTACAGCCGGTTGGCTATGTTGTCGAACTGGCCGATAGTGTCACAGAGGCCCGCCACAAGCTCCAGACAGCAGCCTATGACCTGTATTTGATCGACGTCATGCTGCCCGATGGCAGTGGCCTCGACCTCATCGGCCCCATCCTGAAAAGGGATCCATGGGCCATCTGCATTGTCGTTACCGGCTATGGCAGCGTCGAGATGGCCGTCCAAGCGGTTCAACTGGGCGCCTATGATTTTTTGTCCAAGCCCTTCACCTCCGATCGGCTGTTGGTCACCGTGTCCCAGGGCCTGGAGCGGCGTCGACTCAAGCGCATCGAAGCCGACGCTCAACGATTGATTCAGGAACGGGAAGAGATGGAACGGCTGGATCAGATCAAGAGCCAGCTCATGCTCAAGGTGGCCCACGAGCTTCGCGCCCCCACCGCCGCTGTGCAAAGTTACGTGAACTTGATTCTGGCAGGCCATGTCGACGAGGACGAACTCCCGCCTATCCTCCGCCGGGTGCAACAGCGCCTGCAGGAAATGCTCGATTTGACGGCCGACCTGCTCGAGCTTTCTCGCCTCAAACAGGCCAAAGCCAAGATCGTCCACCAGGCCAGCCCTCAGCCCATGACCACCATCCTCCAGGAGGTGGTCGATCTGCTGCGGCCTCAGGCCGATGCCAAACACCAGACCCTGCGTATCAGGATCGCCGATGATCCCGTCATTGTCGGCCAACCAGAGCATTTTCGAGCCATCTGGACCAACCTGCTCAGCAACGCCATCAAATACACGCCCGAGAATGGCAAGATCACCGTCAATTTGCGCACCCATGGCGACCGCGTCATAGGCAGCGTAGAGGATACAGGCATCGGTATGACGCCCGACGACCTGAAACACCTCTTTCAGGAATTTTTCCGCACCGATGCCGCCAAAGCCACCGGCGAAATTGGCACTGGCTTGGGCTTGTCGATCGTCAAGCAGATCATCGACTCGTATGGCGGCGAGATTTCGGTGAAATCTCAACGTAACCAGGGGACTTGTTTTTCCTTCTCCCTGCCCCTCGAGCCACCCGAGCAGGAAGAGGTCACAGCCCCTGAGGAATCGGCGTTATTGCCCCTGGAATCCAGTGGAATTCGCCTGCCGCCGGCCTCTACGCACACCCGCGCCATTCTTGTCGGCGACGAGTAGGGTCGCTCGATCCGAACCATCAAAAAAGCGCGATCCTGGGGGATCGCGCTTTTTTGCATAGGATATCGATCAGGGTAGTTCAAAACTTGAGCGCACCGCCGTCAAGGCGTCTTCCAGATCGACGGCATTGATCACGCAGGACACCGTCGAGATGGACGTGCTGATGGCTAGAATGTTGACACCCTGTGCCGACAGGGCCCGGAACATGATCCCAGCGATGCCAGGCCTCTCGCGGAAATCAGGGCCAAAAATGGAAACGATGGCCGCACTCTTTTCGGCCAGCACCTTGCCCGCTTCCAGAGCCGGGGCGATCTTGCGAACGATCTCAAGGGCCACATCCAGATCGTTGCGATCCACGCACAGCGCAATCTGATCCTGTTGTAGCTGATCGATGCACTGCACGATGAATTGGACGTTGATGCCCCGGTCGCCCAAAGCACACAGAATAGCCGCCGCTGTCCCCGGTCGATCGGGCACGGCCGTCATATTGAGCAGCGAAAGATGCCCATTCTGCATGATGCCGCCAATGCGGATCTTTTCCATCCCTGCCTCCACGCTACATTCCACTGCGCCCGACGATGCACCGAGCCCACCTCGTTTCGATCAAGCCAACTTTTCGGATACGCGGGTCAGCAACTGATCCGGTTCCACAGGCTTGGTCAGCCACTCATCCACCGCCACATACTCGTCGGTGGGCAGCAAACCACTGGCCTTCACCCCCGTCAAGGAGGTGACCATGATCACAGGAACATCTTTCAGCGCTGGGTCCTCAGCCATCTCGCGGCTTACATCCAGGCCATCGAGAATGTAGGACATCATGATATCGAGCAGCACCAGATCGGGCTTGTCGTTGCGCATCGACTGCAACGCTTTGGCGCCATTGGCTGCTGATGCCACCGTGTACCCAGCTTTTTCCAGAACTTTGGACGCCACCTTCACAAAATCGGGGTCGTCATCGACAACAAGGATCTTGGCCATCCCTTGCTCCTCCTTTTGAGTTGTTCGCGCTTTCACACAGCGCGAATTATAGCATACAAGATTAGGACTGTCAATCTCTTTGGCCCAATCGCTCAGGCGCGATAGCCCTTCTCCTGAGCCGCCAGGTCCATGCCCACCGTGAGCAGCCGCTCCACCG
>CAYVLO010000179.1:0-6710 GCA_964452125.1 uncultured Anaerolineaceae bacterium
TTGAGTACAGGCCTTTTTCATTTTGCGCACCTGCCTCGGATATGGTATAATCCCTGTGCTCGCCCGGCCCGACAAAAAGCCTGTAAAGAACCTGGGAGACAAAGGTTCCTGGGCTTGTGGAGGTATTTTGAGTTTTACGACAACGCACAATCAAGCAGCGCCCAGGAAGCATAGCCGACCCTCACTGTGGTTGAGGCTGGCGATCAGCGTCTTCCTGGCCATTTTCTTGTTGGGCGGGCTCTATTCCGGCTATTTGGTTTATTCGACGATTCGGGAAATTGTCGCCCGGGCAGAGTTGCCTGCGCTTCCCGTGTTTCGATTGCCCTTCATCGATCAACCCCAAGTGGACGCAGAAGAGGTCGTGGAGCCGATTCCGCAAGTGGCCGAGATAACGCCCGTAGCGGGCTCTAGCCAGCCTGTGGTGGTCGCTCCCCCTGCCGCGCCCGAGACGTTGAACGGCGAGCGGATCAACGTGCTCCTGTTGGGGATTGACCGTCGGGGTCAGAAGGGTTGGGGCTATCGCACCGATACCATAATCATCGTCACCGTCGATCCGATCAATCATACGGCGGGTATGTTGTCGATCCCACGCGACCTGCAATTGGAGATCCCCGGCGTCAAAGAGGACCGGATCAATACGGCCAACGTCTATGGCTATTCCATCGACTATCCCGGCGGAGGGCCGGCTCTGCTCAAGCGCACCATCGAAAAGAACTTTGGCATCCCCATCGACTACTATGTCATGGTCGATTTCCAGGGCTTTGAGAAGATTATCGATACCCTGGGTGGCATTACCGTCGATGTGCCTCGGGCGCTGCACGATACCCAATACCCCAACCCCAAGCCAGGCGACCTTTATGGCATGAAGACGGTTCATTTTGATGCCGGTCTGCAAGAGATGGATGGCAAGCGGGCGCTGGAATATGCCCGCTCGCGGATGAGCACCAGCGACTTTGACCGGGCCGATCGCCAGCGGTTGATCCTTCTTGCCATCCAGGAAAAGGCGTTGAACCTGAACCTGATCCCCAAACTGCCCTCACTGGCGGGGGCCATTCTGGATACCGTCAACACCGATATGACGTTGGACGATATGTTGGAGTTGGCACGGCTGGCACCCAAGATCGATGTAGCCAACATCAAATCGGTGGGCATCAAAAAACCGATGGTCTATGGCTACAGGCGCGAGGATGGCGCTGCCGTTCAGTTGCCCAAGTGGGATCTGATCAACCCGGTGGTGGCCGATCTGTTTGCGGCGCCGGTGGTGGTCCAGGCGGCGCCCACGCCCGAGCCGACACCAACCCCGGCCGTCACACCGACCATGGCCCCGGCGCAGATCGAGGACTTGCAGCGGTTGGCTGCCGAAGGGGCGCGCATTGCCGTGCAGAACGGCACCTCTGAGCCCAACTTTGCGGCGCGGGTGGCGGCGATTTTGATGGAGCAGGGCTATCAGGTGGTCGAATACGGCGACGCCGACCGGGTCGATTATGCCAGCACCGTCATCGTGGACTATACCGCCAAGACCTACACGCTGGAGAAATTGGTCGAGATGTTCCGGGCAGAGCCACAGAACGTGCGCCGCAGCCCCAATCTCCGCAGCCAGATCGACATCCGCGTGATTGTCGGCCAAGACTATCTGCTGTCTATGCCCTAAGCGCGCGCACCGCTCGCGCACGATCTCGGCAGCACAGGTTCTTTCCGGGCCGGTCAATGGCGATTCGGCCCGGGAAGGGCCTTTTTTGTTGGGTGGACGCCCCCCCGTCGAGATGTCACCCCCGCGGAAGCGGGGGTCCATCGAATTGGCGGCGGGCCGGTCGGTGGGCACGGACGTCACCCCCGCGGAAGCGGGGGTCCATCGCTTGGGATATGCTCATGCTCTTGGGGAACCAAAGAAATGGGCGACAGGGCGCCTGCCCGGCAAGGGGCGTGCTTATTTTCCTTCTTGGGATCCTTACTTTCTCGTCCCTACGCGCTTGAGCGAGGCCGGCGCGAAAGTCGGAGCGCCTGAGGAATCGTGCGCAGGGCTTTGCCGAATCCATCGCCCAGGCGGTAGAGGTACCAGTAGGGCAGGGAGATCGGCCGGTGGACGTCATAGCGTCGGACCATGTACTCGGGTTGGGGAAAGAGGTTGAGCCCCAGAAACCGAAGCCGGTCGCCCCACCCGGGCAGGCACAGCAGATCGGTGTAAAAGTCGAGGAGGGGCGTCCGAGGCTCGGCCGTCAGCAGTCGAAACAGGCGTCGCTCGGTGGGGGAGGGCGTGCATCCCTGGAGGAGCTGTCGAGCTTCTTCCAGGGACAGGGCGGGCCAGAGGTCTGCCAGGCGCTCCACGGCCTCGCGCAAGACGAGCAACAGCTCCTGATCGGCGGCCGTGTCCACAATCGCCTTCCAGTTTAGCGGCTGGCGATGGATCAGCCAGGCCAGGTCCACGAACCAGCGAAGGCCATGAAATCGGTGGTGCAGGGCAAGGTGCGCCATCAGATAGAGCGCCTCGGCTTCGGGATGAAGGGTGTGGACCCGGTGCCCATGAAGGATGCGCTCAGACGCGCGCTCCCAAAACCACTCGACCGGAATCTTACGCATATAGTACGGCACATCGACCACGTGCCAGTGAATCTCGATCATCAAGGGGCTGGGTTCGCGGCGGACAAACGCTTGCTGATTGCGAAACTCGGCCTGGCTGCCGGGAGCCATCTCGACTTCGGTAGAAGCAAAGCCTTGTTCTGTGAGGATCTGTTGGCACACCGGCAGTTGGTCGATGGGGATCAACAGGTCTACATCGCCCATGGGGCGGAGGGCGATGTTCTCATAGACCGTCTCGCAGAGGGCCGCGCCCTTGAGCAAGAGGACCGGAATGCGCCTGTCGTTCAGCGGGGCGAGGATCGCCTCCAGGGCTTCGAAGCGGAGGGTATTGTCCCGCGCCACGGCGAAATAGGCGCCGTCCAGCTCGGCCGCCACACCCGCCGGGATTTCCCGGTCGAGTTGGCGGGCGGCATGCCGCACGAGCGGCGTGACCCCCTGGGAGCGCGCCAGGCCCAGGACCTCGGGCCAGGGGATCGCTTCGGCTGGGTTGATAGCGTCGGGGTCCCAGGCCAACGCCAGAAGGCGCCGCAAGAGATCCCAGGCGGGGCCCTGCTCCATTCTGGCTACCCTGCCTGCTTTCGGTAAGCGGGCATCACCCCACAGCCTCTTGGGGTGCATCCTCGAAAATCTGGCCGGGGTTGAGGATGTGATTGGGATCGAACACGGCCTTGATGCGCCGCTGCAAGTCGATCAGGGTCTCGTTCATCACCAAGGGCATGTACTGCAAGCGTTTGACGCCAATGCCGTGCTCCCCGCTGATGGTGCCGCCCAATGCAGCGACCACCCGGTATAGCTCCACCAGGACGGCATGTTCCAACTCGGGCCATTCGTCCATGGGCGTGTCGGGGTGCTTGACGATGGTGACGTGCAGGTTGCCGTCGCCTGCGTGTCCATAGCAGGGGATGATCACGCCAAAGGTGTCGGACAGCGCCTGGAGTTCGGGGATCAGGTCGGGGATCTGGGCAAAGGGCACGACAATATCCTCGATGCTTTGCACGGGGCTGTAGACGAGAAACGCATCGGCAATGTCGCGGCGGACGGCCCAGACCCGTTCCTGGGTGGTGGCATTGTCGGCGACATAGACCTCGGTCGCGCCGTTCTCCAGGCACAAGTTGCCGATCGTTTCGCTATCCTGCTCTACCATTTCCTCGCTGTTGCCATCCACCTCAATGAGCAGCATGGCGCCAGCCCCCTCGTAGGGTAGCTCTTCCCGCAGGTAGCCACAGGTGGTCTGGACCGAAAGGCGATCCATGAACTCGATGGCGGTGGGGATGATGCGGCCATGGGTCATGATCTTGGGCACCATGTCCATGGCCGTCTGGGCGTCGGGAAACAGGACGAGGAGATCGATCTTGGCGGTGGGCAGGGGCAAGAGTTTGAGGATAATTTTGGTGAAAATCCCCAGCGTGCCTTCGGAACCGACCATAAGCTGGAGGAGGTTGTAGCCTGTGACGTCCTTGACCCGCTTGCCGCCCAGGGTGACGATCTCGCCGCTGGGCAGCACCACTTCCAGGCCCAGCACATAGCGGCCTGTCACCCCATATTTGATGGCCTTGCCGCCGCCGGCATTCTCAGCGACGTTGCCGCCGATAAAGCAGGACTCGACGCTCATGGGATAGCCGGCATAGAACAGGCCGTCGTCTTTGATGGCCTCGTTGATGGCGTTGGTGACCACGCCCGGTTCCACGACGGCGACCAGGTTCTTGCGGTCGATCTCCAGGATGCGGTTCATCCTCTCCACCGACAGGACGATCCCGCCGTAGACCGGTGTGGCGCCGCCTGACAGACCCGACCCTGCCCCACGGGGAGTGACCGGGATCCGCTCCCGATTGGCCAGCTTGAGGATGGCCGAGATCTCGTCCGCGGTCGCGGGTTTGACCACGGCCTCGGGAATGCGGGCAAAAGTGAGATCGGGTACCTCATCCTTGGAATAGGGCGCCAGCCTTTCCTCGTCGCCATAAACGACATACTTGGCGCCCAGGATCCCTTCCAACTCGCCCACGATCGCGGGAGTGACCGGGTTATAGGACATCATCATCCTTGCCTCGCCTCGAGTTGTTCCAGGATCGCGGGCAAAAGCTCGAACGCGTCGCCCACGATGCTCAAGTCGGCCACCTGAAAGATCTGGGCTTCGGGGTCGTTGTTGATGGCGATGATGTTGCGGGCGGTCTGCATGCCCGCCAGGTGTTGGATGGCGCCCGAAATGCCACAGGCGATGTAAAGCTCCGGGGCCACGGTTTTGCCGCTGAGTCCGATCTGGCGGGGATAGGGCTGCCATCCCCGGTCGACGGCCGCGCGAGAGGCGCCGACGCTTCCGTCCAGCAACCTGGCAAGCCGGCCAAGGATTTCGAATCCCTCGGCGTTTTTGAGCCCGCGCCCGCCAGCGACGATCACTTCGGCATCCTCGATGGCCATGCCCTGCGACGTGTCGGGCACAAATTGCTCAAAGCGCATCTCGGTTTCCAGCAGGTGCGGTGGCACCTCGACCCGGACGATCTCACCGGTGCGGGCCGGATCGCGGTCCAGGGGCCGGGCCGATTTGGGGCGAACGGTGGACATTTGCGGCCGGGCCGTGGGGGTCTTGATGGTGGCCATGATGTTGCCGCCGATGGCCGGGCGGGTTTGGTGCAGCTCGCCGGTTTCGGGGTCAATGGCCAGGTCGGTGCAGTCGGCAGTCAGCCCGGCGTGGACCTTGATGGCGACGTAGGGCATGACGGTGCGGCCTGTGGTCGTGGCGGCGGCGATCAGAACCTCGGGGCGGTAGGTCTCTATCAGGTGTTGCAGGCTGCGGGCATGGGGTTGGACCAGGAACTGGGCCAGGGCCGGGTGATCGACCACATAGACCCGGTCGGCGCCGTGGGTTACGAGTTCCTGCAGCTCGGCCTCGGGGATGTTGGCGCCCAGAATGACGGCGCAGAGGCGGCAACCCCGGACATCGGCCAGGGCTCGGCCCCGGGCCAGCAATTCAAAGGATACGGGATGCAAGACGTTCTGTTTGCGTTCGGCTAACGTCCAGATGTCGGACCAATTCATGGAAACTGCCTCTTGTGTAGGGTGCATCGTCTAATTCCTTGCGGACAGGAAATTTCGTTTTTCGAGGAACTCGACCACTCGTCGGGCCGCTTGCTCTACGTCGGCGGGCTCTTTGACCGTGATCATCTCGCCCTGGCGGGTGACCTGCGGCTTGGCGATCTTGACCACCTGGGTGGGCGAGCCCTTGAGTCCCAAGCAGTCGGCTTGGGCGTCGATCTCGTCGGGTCCCCAGGTGGGGAGTTCGGTTTGCCTGGCCCGGATCTTGCCTCGGAGCGTGGGCAGGCGGGGGTAGGCGATCTCTTTGACGACGGTCAGCACCGCCGGCAGGGGCGTCCAGACGATTTCGGCGCCGCCTTCCACCAGGCGCTCGACACGCAATGCATGGGTGTCAGCCTCTTGGATGTGGCTGACATAGGTGATCACCGGCAGATCGAGGAAGGCGGCAATGCCCGGGCCGACCTGCCCAGTGTCGCCGTCGGTGGCTCGCTCGCCGCAGACGATCAGGTCCACCTGGCCGATCTGGGTGATGGCCCGAGAGAGGGTGTAGGCCGTGGCCCAGGTATCCGAACCGGCGAATTTGCGGTCGCTGAGGAGGACCCCTTTGTCGCAGCCCATGGCGATGGCTTCCTGGATGGCTCGGGCGGCTTTGACCGGTCCCATCGACAGGGCGACGACCTGGCCCCCAAGCTGTTCGCGTAGCCGGAGGGCGGTCTCTATGGCATAGAGGTCCAGGGGATTGACAATGGCCTCCACGCCGGTCCGGATCATGGTGCCCGTTTCCGGGTCCATTTTGACGTTGCTGGTCTCCGGCACTTGTTTGATAGGTACGACAATGCGCACGGTTCACCTCGAAAAGGGAGTTTCACGAACTGGCGCAAGTATACCACACATCGGAGGGGCTGTCACGTTCGCAGAAAGGCTGCATCCGGCGCGAGCCCCCAAAAGCCTGTCAGAGCTCCCTCGGTTCTCGCGAGATCGCCAGCACCCGCGCTTGGGTCAGCAATTCTCATTTTGGCAGTTCATGCGTACGACTCTGCCCATTTGCTCGGCCCGGATCGCCAGATCCCGCGCGAGCTCTCAACAGCAATGTGGGATTCGCG
>CAYVLO010000180.1:0-6706 GCA_964452125.1 uncultured Anaerolineaceae bacterium
TGGCGGAACCCCTCACCCAACATATTGCGGCCGGTGCCATCCATGCGGCTCACGTACAGCTCGTACTTTTGGCTGTACGGATTCCACACGGTAAAGGCGATTTTGCCGCTCAGCGCCACAGGCTGGGCGGTGGGAACCGCGGTGGGCCGGGGCGTGGCGGTCGCCGTCGGCGTGCCCAAAGTGGCCGCCAGAGTCGGGGTGGCCGTGGCCCGGGTCGTCGGCGCCTCCGTAACCTGGGCCGTCGTCGTGGCTGTGGTTCGCGCGGTTGGCGACGCCGTCGGGGTAGCAGTCGGAGGCGCAGGAGTGGTTCCGGGGACCGGGATGACCAGGACCTGTCCCGGGCGGATGAGCGTCGCGTCGGTGATACCGTTGGCCCGGGCCAGGGCCTCGACGCTGACGCCAAAGGCCAGCGCGATGTCAAACAGCGTATCGCCCTGTTTGACCGTGTAGGTTTGCCCCGAAGGGGGCGCTTCTGTGGCCGTCACCTGGGCCAGGCTCGTGGATTGAGGCGTCACGCCAGTGGCGCGGGTGGCAATCACCAGCGGCGTCCAGGTCGGGGTCGGCGTTAAAGTCGGCACTGCCACCGGAGTATTCGTCGTCGCCGGTGTGTCGGTGGGAATGGGTGTAGCGGTAGCGACGGGCGTGTTGGTGGGGATGGGCGTCTGGGTGGGCATGGGTGTGCGGCTGGGAGTGGGTGTAAAGGTGGGTGTGTAGGTTGCTGTAACCGGGCGGGGCGTATAGGTGCGCACCAGGCTGACGCGAGTGGGTTGGGGCGTCACCAGTGCAGGCTGTCCCCAATCACGGAGGAGAAAGACCCAGGCCGCCACCCCACTGCCGATGAGGCAACCGGCCAGCAACAAGGCGGCGATGGCCGCCATTACCGAACGAGGGAGGGCAAAAAAATTCAGTCCCCTCGGTTCGGGGCACGGCGTCCCAGCAGGCGGGGGCGTCGAGGCCACCGGCTCGGGCTGGGGAGACTCGGGTGTGGGCGGATCGGCCACGATCCACCGCTGGCCATCGTGGACCAGCCAACGACCGGTGCGGGCGCTCAACATCCAGCGCCGGCCTTCCTGGTCGATCACCCGCAGTTGTTCTATTTGGGTGAGAAAATCGTCTTCGGTCAACTCACCGCGAAACAGTTTTTCTTCCAGTTCACGATAGCGGTTTTCCGCCTCAGCAAAATGCATCGTTCAACCCTTTGACATCTATCTTGGGCGGGCAGCAGCGCATTATAGCACAGTTTTCCATGCTGTCCAAACAGTAGGACGCATGAAAAGCCCCAGGCCTGTATTGGGTCCAGGGCACAGACCTGGGGAACTGAAAGGTCAGAATTCGCGCTGCACGATGGGCAGGTAGACCCGAGGCCCCGATACAGGGGCGGCAGCCGTACGCAGATCCTGTTCGTTCCAGCCGTTCCAGGGGACCGTCACCCAACGGCTTGCGGGCATCCAGGGAGTCGTTGCCGGATGGTAAAGGATGCGCAGCCGCCAGTGATACGGCGTGCCCGCGTTCAGCCCTGATATGGGCGTATAACGACGGAGTAGCCCAGCCAAGCGCTGGCCTGATCGCTCTCGGCGCGCCAGTTGGCGTTGGCCGGGCTGCCGTTCGCGCCGCCATTGGCGCCGGCGCTGCTTCCGTACCACACAAAGGCCGCCCCCTCGCCGGCAGTCGGCGCAGCGTACCACTGGGCGCCGACGATGATGTCGGCATAGCCGTCGCCGTTGACGTCGCCGGCCGAGGCTACAGAAACGCCCAGCCTGGCTCCTTCCTGGTCCGACCGGGCGAAAAAGGCCGGCGCGGAGTTCACCCCGGTTGCCGTGCCGTGATAGACCCAGGCGCCGCCTTCGTTGCTCTCGGGGTGGTCGTATCTGGGCGCGCCGACGATGACATCTGCGCGCCCATCGCCGTTCACGTCACCGGCCGTGGCCACCGAATAGCCAAAGCTGGTGTTCGTCGCGCCCCAGGTCAATGTCCAGTCCGCGGCGGCGGGCAGGCCGGTGATGGCCGCCGCCAGTTCGACGGGATAGATCGCGCCGGCGTCGTCCACCTGCCAGGTTAGATCCTTCTCCCCCATCGATACCCGCGTGTCCAGTAGCCGGCCCGTCGCGTCGCGCGCAGTGAGCCCTCCCAGGCGCAACACCACCTTCTCGTTGGAAGCAAAGGCCACGCCCGGGCCGTCACCCCCTTGCGCTACCAGGTCCCCATCCCAGGCCAACGCCAGGCGCAGCGGAGCGCCGGAGACAGGCTCCGGCGGGGCATCCACACGGAAGCCCAGGGCCAGACCCTCCTCGTCGTTGCGATACCATTCCACCAATGGCCCGCGCCGGTATTCGGCTCGGTTGCGTCCTCGGGCCACAGTCGCGGGATCACGATCGGGCCGGCCGGGCCAAAATAGGTGCGCAGGTTCTCGGCCCGGTTGGGCGCCTGATAGGCAGTCGGCACATCCTCCAAGTAGGTCTGCTCCTGCCAGGTGATGCTGTACTCGGCCTTGGCGATCTCTTCCTGAACTGTCGCCCACCAATCAGCAGGCACACCCGATTCATCTGGCTGGGGGGTGTGGGCTGCTGCTCGGGGAGCTGGACCCAGCGCCAGGGCTACCATCAACGCGGAAACCAAAACGACCACTGCCTCTTTCTGCCTTTTCATGATTGCCTCCCCTTTGAAACGACGCAGAGACATCGACTGCGGAAAATCGCTACCTGTGGTCCATGAGGGATCGATGGAAACTCGAAAGGCTCTGGGATTGGCTGTCTACCTTGCGACAGCTCGAAAGCCGACTGAAGGGTAGTCGATGCCTGGCAAGAAGAGAGAGACAAGGACAAAGAGGAAATGTCGTACAGAATTCTATCGCGCCGCATCCTGGCACACATAGTATAGCAGAAGACATAACATATGTCAATGACAAAACAGCAAATTCCGCGGCGATTGCAAATGGGACGATGCAACCATTGTGCAGAGCCAAGAAAAACGCGCTGCAAATATGCCTACGTGGGGGTTAAAAACGGGCCGGCGGAGGGAATCGCGCCGACCCGTTGCACGAGCAAGAGCTACTGCTGGTTCACCTGGGCGTCGAACAGTTGAACGAGCTGCTCGTAGAGATCGTTGGGGAATTTGGTCAGCGGCATCTTGCGCAAGGCTTTTTTCAAGCCCTTGGCGTCGGTAATGGAGCGTGGCGCCTCCGACACGGTGAGCTTTGCCAGGGGGTTGTAGAACACCAGCATATTCTGGATCTCTACCTCCGGGTCCACACCGTGGGCATCCAGGAACGTTTGCAAGGCCGCCACCTGAGCATCGGCCTGGGCAAAGGGCCGGCCCAATCCCTCTTCAGCCATAAAGCGGAGGATGCGGATCGCGCTAAAGGCTCGCTGGAATTTGCCGTTCTCAAAGCGAATAGTCCCATCCTGGCCCATGGGGGTCAGCACAAAGAGCCCCATGGGGCTGAGAAGGACGTGGGGTGCCGGCAGCCAATACTGGTACAGCCGCCAGCGGTCGTCGTATCCCTTGAACCCCTGGGCCAACGCCTGATCGGCGCGCGGCTGGCGCACCCAACGATTCAGATTCATTGTGCCGATGCTGGAAAGGAGTACGCCAAACAACAGGCAGAGAAAAGAGATCCACAACAGCGGCGAATCCTGATAAACCCACGAGACGATGAGTCCTGCGAGGAGAAACCCCAACCCGCCGAAAATAGAATACTTGCCGAGCTTGGCGCCTTTGGCAATCGGGCGCTCGTTGACAATGTTTTTCATCGATCTCCTCGCTACTCCTCAAACCGCCTGATCACGAGGCAGGCATTCTGGCCGCCGAGCCCAAAAGAGTTGGACAAGGTGGTTCGGACGTCGGCCTTGCGCGCGACGTTGGGCACGTAATCCAGGTCGCACTCGGGGTCGGGAACCTCATAGTTGATGGTGGGATGGATGATCCCCTCGTTGATCGTCTTGACGCAGGCCATGGCCTCGATGGCGCCGGTGCCGCCCAAGGCATGGCCGATCATCGATTTGGTAGAGGTAACCGGGATCTGGTACGCATAGTCGCCAAAGAGCCGCTTGATGGCCTTGGTCTCCACAGGATCGCCCACCTCGGTGCCGGAGCCGTGGGCGTTGATATAGTCAATTTCGCCGGTGCCCACGCCGGCATTCTCCAACGCCCACTTCATGACCCGATAGGCGCCCGCACCCTCGGGGTCCGGGATGGCCGCGTGATAGGCGTCCGAGTTGGCCGCATAGCCGAGCACCTCGGCATAGATGCGCGCGCCGCGATCCAGGGCCTTGTCCAAACGCTCCAGCACCATGACCGCCGTTCCTTCGGCCGTGACAAAGCCATCGCGCCGGGCGTCAAAGGGCTTGCAGGCCTTTTCGGGATGCTCGTTGTCGCCCGCAAGCACACGCATCACCGTAAAGGCGCCCACCACCACCGCGTGGATCATACCTTCCGTACCACCCGCCAGCATCAGATCGGCCGCACCCCGGCGGATCACTTCGGCCGCCTCCCCCAAAGCCTGGGTGCCCGCGGCGCAGGCCGTCACACAGGTGTTGTTGTAGGCCTGGCACTGAAAGCGTTGGCTCACGTGGTGGGCGGGCATGTTGCAGAGCATGGCCATGGTTTGGAAGGGATTCACCCGCCGCAGCCCCTTTTCCTTCAACGTCTGCCAGGCTTCGATCCCCGCATCAAAGGCGCCGATGCTGGTCCCCATCACCACCCCCGAACGCTCCGGATCGGGCACCCGATCGCCCAAACCGGCGTCGGCCATGGCCTGGGTGGCGGCCGCCAAGGCCAGATGGGCAGGACGAGCCATGCGCCGCGCATCTTTGAAATCGATATAGTCCGTCGGATCGAATCCCTTGACCTCACCTGCAATGCGAATGGGCAGATCGCTGGCATCAAACTGGGTGATCTGGGTGATGCCCGATCGCCCTGCAACCATCGACGCCCACGATTCCTCCACCGACAAGCCCACAGCGGTGAGGGCGCCCATCCCGGTGATGACGACCCGCTGCGTTACATCCCTCTCTCTCATGCTTGCTCCCCTGCTACTCATTGAATTTCGCGACTCCTTGCTTGATCGCTTCCAGCACACCGTTCTCGACCGTTTGGGCCGTCATGCGGACGGCGCTTTTGATCGCCAGGGCATCGGATCGACCGTGGCCCACCAGCACCACGCCGTCGACGCCCAAAAGGGGCGCGGCGCCATATTCCCGATAGTCCAGGCGCTTGCGAACCGCGTCAAAGGCCGGCTTGGCCAAAAGCGCCCCCATCTTGGAGACCGCATTCGCCGTAATTTCTTTTTTGAGCGTCTCCATCAAGAATTTGGACACGCCTTCTGCCAGCTTGATGACGACATTGCCTGTGAACCCATCGGTGACGATCACGTCGGCAACCCCCCAGGGGATGTCCTTTCCTTCGACATTGCCGATAAAGTTTAGGCCGCTGACCTTGAGCAAGGGCACCGTCTCCTGGACCAGTTCGTTGCCCTTGCCCTCTTCCTCGCCGTTGGAGAGGATGGCCACCCGCGGATTGGACACGCCCAGCACCCGTTCAGCATAGACCGAGCCCATCATCGCAAACTGCACCAGGTACTCGGGCTTGCAGATGGCATTGGCGCCAATATCCAGCAGAAAACAGGTTCCCTGCGGCGTCTGGCTGGGAAAAATGGTTGACAAGGCAGGCCGTTTAATGCCCCTGAGCCGGCCCAGCCGCAAGAGCGCCGCAGCCAGCGCCGCCCCGGAATGGCCCGCCGTGAAAAAAGCATCGGCCTCTCGCCGTTTGAGCAGTTCCATGCCCACAACCATCGACGAATCTTTGGCCGCCTTGACCGCTGCGGAGGGGTTGTGCTCGTCCATCGCGATGACCTGGCTGGCGTGGTATAAACGGATGGGCAGCCCATCCGTATCGTGCTTGTCCAATTCGGCCTGTACCTGCTGCTGAGGACCGGTAAGAAGGACTTTAATGCCCAATTCCCGGGTTGCCTGAACAACCCCATCGACCACCACCTCGGGCGCGTGATCGCCCCCCATGGCATCCACGACAATTCTCATCGCCCCACCTCCTTTGATTCTCCCCCACAACAAGAAACACCACGCACCGAAAAAAGACACGGCCAAGGCTTGTCCTGGACTCCATCGTTCCGATGACGATCGCACCCAACCTGCCAAAGGCACAACCCAGACAAATGGATGGCGTTCAAGCCAAGCCTTGGCCATTTTACCCACGGTTCCAATCGGCCGCCCTAGTGTACCTCAAGACCACCGGGAGCGCAAATCCTTGAGGCACGTCCCATGTTCGCTTTGTTGGGACTTGGCCAATCAACCGCCTTGCTGGGCACATCGCACACTCAACAACCACCTTGGCAAATGCTCCCCGTGTCAGGGCATTTGGGGTATCGGGAATCGAGGTCTTGCCATCAAAACAGGGGCAAGGCGGTCGGAGGAGGGGGCGCGCCTCCCTTGCTCTTTCACCACCCCTTTCCTGAGGAGTGGCATTTCGTCGTGGCCATTTCCGAACCGGAGCGCCAAGGGGTCAGCGGTGGAGACGAGGCGTCGGCCTTTCGCCAGTTGCCCCCCGCCGTGTTCGCCGCCGCAGCCGATAATCGAGGGCACACAGTACAATAACGCTGGCTACGCCTCTTGCCCCGTCAAGGTAGCCCCAGCTACGGGCGTATGTAACAGTTGGGGGGATATTGCCAATCTGCCACGAATTTCACGAATTG
>CAYVLO010000181.1:0-3592 GCA_964452125.1 uncultured Anaerolineaceae bacterium
ATGACAAAACAGACGGCGTTTTGCCTCGGTGGTTTTCTCTCCGACAGGCTGCTAGAGAGCTGGTATGACTTCTTTGGCAATTGAGATTCAGGAAGCAAGTGCTCAGCACGTCACCGTGGGCGACGACTCGCTGGCGGTTGATCTGGTAGACGGCCGTACCATTATTGTGCCCTTGGTTTGGTATCCACGCTTGTGGTACGGTACTCCGGAAGAGCGAACCCACTTTGAGATCATCGGGGATGGCACGCTGATTCATTGGCCCGACCTGGATGAGGATCTGAGCGTATCGGGTCTGTTGGCCGGGCGCCGCTCGGGCGAGAGTCAAAAATCACTGAAGCGTTGGCTAAACGAGCGTGCGGCCGCGGAGTAGAGTGGGCTGCTGCAGAAGGGTTCCGCGGTATGCGGTGCCGATCTGACTTGAAGACGGACGCCAACCCCGGGTCGATGACAGGCAGTTCATGCACTTTGCCGCCAAAAACCTATACTCCTGCGGCTTCTATGGTGACTCGATGAACGAGTGCACGCGCTGCGCCGCCAGCGCCCTCCGGGCCCAACAAAAGAAGTCGTCCGGCATGCTGGGTGCCCCATGACCAGGCTGCACCGCTTTTTGCCGCTGCTCTATGTCCTGCTGCTGGCTGGCCTGCTGATCGGCCCCCTGTGGACCCTGCCGGGCATCCCCAATTCGGCCGACGGCATCCTGCACCTCCATCGCACGGCCGCCGTGGCCCGCTCGTTCGCCCAAGGCGAGTTTTGGCCCCGCTGGCTGCCCGATGTGTACCAGGGTCTGGGCGCCCCCACCCTCCACTACTATAGCCCGCTGTTCTACCTATCGGTCGCCTTTATTCACAGGTTGGGCCTGCCGCTGGACGTTTCGGCCAAGGTCCTCATCTCCGGCCTCCTGGTCCTCTCGGGGCTGGCCACCTACGCCTGGCTGCGGCGCCTGTTCGGCCGGTTTGCCGCCCTGGCGGGTGTGCCCCTGTACCTGGGTCAGGCCTTCCTCTTTCGCGAGTACTATGTCCAGGGCGACTATCCCCAGATGGTGGCCGTTTTTCTGCTGCCGGTGGTGATGTGGGCCTTTACCCGGCTCTACCTGGACGACGGCTACCGCTCCGGGCGGTCCTATCGGTTGCTGGCCCCCCTGAGCCTGGCAGCGATGATCGTCGCCCATAACATCACGGCGATGATCGGCGCTGGAGTGCTGGTGTTGTACGGCCTGGGGATGGCCCTCTCGCAGCCCCGGGGCGCGGCCTGGCTGCGCCTGGTGGGGGCCGCCGCGTTGGGATTGGGCCTGAGCGCCTTTTTCTGGCTGCCATCGGTGGCCGACATGGGCCTGGTGCAGGCCGACAACCTCACCCAGGGCATGTTCGACTATCGCCAGAACTTTGTCCCCACCCGCGACCTGTTGGCGGCGCCGCCCCTGCTCGACAGCCGGGCGGCCAATCCGCCCTTCCCGCATCTATTGGGTTGGGCGGCCTGGCTGGCGCTGGCTGTGGGCGTTGTCACCCTCGTCGCTCGCCGGGCAGGCCGCGCCTGGCTGGCCATCGGCCTGGGCATCGCCGCCGTTTGCGTGGCCCTCACCCAGCAGTGGACGGCGCCCCTGTGGGAGTGGGTGCCCCTCTTTCCCTTGGTGTTGTTCCCCAGTCGCTTTCTGGGGCCGGCAGCCCTGGGTGTGGCCCTGACCGCCGCGGCCTCCACCGCCGCCTATCGGGAAAAGGCCCGCCTGCCCCTGGCTTTGGGTTCGCTGCTGGCTGTCGCTCTGACTGCCAGCGTCTTTTTGTTTCCGTCGGGGCCTTTTCTGTCGATGCCCGCCTTGTCGGTGGCCGATACCCACGCCTACGAGCGCCGGGCGCAGGTCTGGGGGCTGACCAGCGCCAGCCCCTTTTTGCCGCGCGGGGCCCAGATGCCCGGCGACGGCGCTGGTCTGATCGCTCAGGCCGATTTGCCCGACGGCGCCCAATGGACCTGGTCGACGCCCCATCGGGCGGCGCTCCGGCCCGCCGCCGGGGCGCAGCTACCGGCCGGCACGCTGGTGTTGCCTGCCTACTATTTTCCGGCCTGGCGAGCCACTGTCGATGGCGCCGTCCAGCCCATCGAGCCCGCGGATGATGGGCGCATTGCCCTCGAGTTGGCGGCGCCGGCTGGGGAAGTGGCTCTCCGCTGGGTGGGGACGGCCTGGCAAAGGGTCGGCGCCTGGATCAGCCGGGGGGCGCTGCTGCTGGTGTTGGCCTGGGTGGTTTGGCAAGCCCGGCGCGGCAAGCCGGGAGAGGAGGGTGGAACGCCCAATGGCCGCTCTTGGGACAAACGCTGGCTGGCGCCGCTGGTCCTGCTGCTGGTCTTGATTCTGGCCCGCGCTGGAATCCACCAGTGGGCCCCCAGCCTGTTCCAACTCCACTCGCCGCCCGACCGGGTGATCGGCGTGGCTCACCCCATGAACGAGACGCTGGGAGGCGAGGGACAACCCGAGGTGACGCTGCTGGGCTGGGACCTGCTGCCCGGCTCGCGCCAGGCGGGCGCCACGCTTCGCCTGCGCCTCTATTGGCAGGTCCCGGAACCGATCGACGAGAGCTTGCACAGCTTTCTGCACCTCTATACGCCCGCGCAAAAGAAAAGCTGGGCTGGCGTGCAGAACTGGAATCCGGGCCACATCTCCACCCGCGTCTGGAAGCGCATCCTGTACTATGTCGACGAGTTGACCCTGGAGCTGCCCGAGGATCTTCCGCCCACGGCCTATACATTGGCCATCGGCCTGGTCGACGATGACGGGCATCGGCTCGCCGTGGCGGGCAATCCCGACGGCCTGCTGTTCCTGGACGAGGTAACGATCACTCCGACTCGATCCGGGCTTTTTCCATCCGCGCGGCCCTCGGTGGCAGCGCGGGCCGAGTTCGGGTCCGGCCTGCGTCTCCAGGGCTACGATCTGCTGCCCGACCCCGGCGGCCCCATCCTGCGCCTGTTCTGGGAAGTGGCGCGGACGCCCGGGACGGACCTCAAGACCTTTGTCCACCTGGTGGACGAGCAGGGGGCCCTGGCGGCCCAGTTCGACAGCCTGCCGCTCCAGGGGATGCTGTCTACAACCCAATGGCCTGCCGGGGCGCGGCTGATAGACCGACAGAAGTTGGCGCTGCCGGAAGACCTGCCCAGCGGTCCCTACCGGCTGCTGGTGGGCCTCTACGACCCCGAGACCTCCGTGCGGTTGGAGGTCCGGCCCGGCGGCGGCAACGCCGAGCATTTCCAGCCGGATGCGTTGGTCATTCCCTTTGTCGTGCCGTAGCGTTTTGCAGGTAGGGCCGATGGCATTCCCGATGGGAGTTGTGCCCACCATAGCCTGTGTATGGGTGCAGGGCGCGGCCCTGGTCCGGGTTCTGTGGGAATGCCTCGCCCGTCCCGACCATCGCGGTACAAGGCGGGCGAGGCATCGGCCAGGCAATTGCCTGTAGAGTGTTCCTGGTTACGGCGGACGCAATTGGTTGCGCGGCCCAATGCCCTGCGCCGATGCCGTCGCCCCTACATGCCCTTTCCGGATGCGCGTTGTAGGGGCGATGGCATTCCCGATGGGAGTTGTGCCCACCATAGCCTGTGTATGGGTGCAGGG
>CAYVLO010000181.1:3692-6663 GCA_964452125.1 uncultured Anaerolineaceae bacterium
CGCGGCCCTGGTCCGGGTTCTGTGGGAATGCCTCGCCCAGACCCATGGACCCCCGCCATGCATCCGTAGGGCGGGCGGAGGTTGCGCGTCGGCGGGGCGTGGTTGACCGAATCGACCCTTGCAGGTACAATGGGGAGCATGAAAAAAGAACAGATTCGCATCGATCGACGGCGCTTTCTCAAGGGCGCCGGGGCCGCGGCGTTGGCGGCCTTTTTGTCCCGGTGCGGCGCTCCCACCGAGCCGCCCACCTCGATCTCGTCCACCCCGACCCCGCGCCCGGTGGCCGATCCCACCGCGACGCCTACTTCCTCTCCGACGGCGAGCGCCACCCCAACCAACAGCGCCTTCCAATCGCCCTTTCAATCGCCCTTGGAGTCGCCGCTGGCGCCGACGGCCACCGAAGTGCCGCCGCCCACGGCGACGCGACCCCCTACCCCGACACCCACGCCGACCGCCACGCCCTTTCCGCCAGGACCTCCGACCAAGCTGGGCTTGTTTGTGGCCTGGTACCACCCCCAGATCATGGATCTGGTAGCCACGGGCAACGTGGCCTTGATCAAGACCCTCGAGTTCGATCCGACGTTCCTGGCCGACATCAAAGCCCGCTCGCCCGAGACTCTGATTGTGGGCCGGGTGACGCTGGGTCAGGTCGATCTCAACCAGGCCGATCTCAAGCCCGCGGCGCGACAAGCCGTAGACGCCATGCTTCCCCTGGCCCTGGATGAGCGACGGGCCGGGCTAATCGACGCCTGGGAGGGATATAACGAACCGGTGCCCGGCAGCCCCGAGCAGATGGTCCGTTTGGCCGAGCTGGAGGTCGAGCGGGTGCGGCTCCTGGCCGAAAAGGGCCTGCGGGCCGTGGTGGGCAATTTCGGGGCCGGGCAGCCCCCTCTGGAATGGTGGCCCCAGTTTCGCCCGGCCTTGGAGGCAGCCCAGGCCCACCGGGGCTACTTGGGCTTGCATGAGTATTCGGCGCCCACCATCTGGTTCAACACCAACCGCAACCCGCTGGATTTCAATGCCCACGCGGCCGACGAGGGCTGGCTGACGCTGCGCTACCGCAAGGTCTATCGCCAGTACCTGCAACCGTGGGGACTGCCCTTGCCGCTGCTGCTCACCGAGGTCGGTGTCGACGGCCTGGTGACCGACCGGCCGGGCCCGCCGGGCGGCGGTTGGCGGGACTTTGCCGACCATTGGGACGAGCTGGGCATGGGACGGGATACGGCGGGCAACTATATCGAGCAGTTGGCCTGGTACGACAGTCAGCTCCAGCAGGATGACTATGTGCATGGGGCGGCCATTTTCGCCATGACCGCCTTTGAAGCGTGGAACACCTATCAGCTTCAGGGGGAGGCCGCCGCCATCCTGCAGCAGTACCTCTCGGTTCACCCGGCCCCCTAAAGGCCACGAATTTCACGAATTGCACGAATTCAGCGCCAGCTAAGGGAGCCAGGCTTACCAAGGCCGACCGGGTGGCGGACGACGCCCATGCCGTCATGCCCGCGCAAGCGCCTGTGTACCCACAGGCAGCATCCATTCCTTGTCGCAGATGTATGGACCCCCGCGTTCGCGAGGGTGACGGGCTAGCGCTTGGGCGGGGGTGACGGGCTAGCGCTTGGGCGGGGGTGTGGGGGTGCGGGGGCACCTCCACAAATCCCCCTGCGCTGCAAGAAGGCACGCATCTCGGGGCCATGGGCCCTGCGGGCAGAGGCCGTGCAGGCGCGGCATGCCGCGCCCCTACCGCGGGCAAGACGGTGTGGCCGCCGCCCATGGAAGGGGAGGGCCGAACCTCACAGGGGGTGGGCCACATACTCCCCCTGACAGGGCGGGCCAGGCGCCGCCCACATCACCCCTGCCGTGACGTCCATCACCAACGATGCGATAGTGGCGCCGCGTTCGTGGGGTGGGTCCTCCGGGTCCTCGTGGGCGCAGATCGAGTCGGGAAAGTTGACGTGGTCGCGCAGAATGGCTTGCAGGGTCTCTACGGTGACCTGTCCCAGTTCCTTCCGCAGCAGCTTCCTGGCGCGGTTCAGTCGTACGTGCGAACTGGAATAGGTGCCCGCTTCCTCTAGGGACTGCATTTTGGGCGAGAGATAGTGGTTGGTGTGGGCCATCCAGCCCTCTTCCCCGTAGCGAATGTCGTGGGTGGTGGCCGAGGTTTCGACGTGGTACAGCTCGCCATGGGGGTCGACCAGCGTGTACGCATAGCCCCCTGCGCGCAGCTTGGGCACGCAGGCCCGAATCGCCTTGCCAATGGTGTTGCTGCCCAGAACGGCCCGCGAGCAGAGCAATCGCGGCACGCCCACACGGCCATCGGTGGGGTAGACCGAGTTGATGGCGACCCCGATGCCAGCGGCGTTAAAGCCGATGTTGACCAGGAGTGGGCCGTAGGTCATGCCCAGGAAGGCCGGACCGTCGTCGGGGTGGGCGCGGACCAGGTAAGCGTTGCCCCGGTCGACGCTGCTCCAGTCCTCGTTGTGGGCCAGCAGCACGTGACCGTCGGCTGTGTGCTCGGGGCCGACCGACAGAACGGTGCAGCCCCAGACCTGATCCTCGACTTCGAGAAGACCCTCGTAGCAATTGATGGTCCATGCCTCTTGAAAAGGCACCTCGGCCCCCTCAGCCAGGCCGCGCAGTTCCTCCACAAAGGTGGGAAAGCTCCCTTCGGCATAGGGTAGGAACTTGCGCGCCTCGCGCTGGGCCTCCTCCCAGGTCAAGTTCGTCGCCATAGGGATCAGGTCTCGGTAGCGGTTCAGCGCGCGCAGGATTTTGGTCCGGGCGGCCTTGCCCTGCTGCCGGCCTCGCTGGCGAGGACCTCCCCGGATCTCGATCACGGGCAGTGGTTCAATGTTCATAGGAATTCCTGCCTTTCGGAAACTGGGCGCGAGTCCTGTGCGTTCGGGTTGCTCGCAACCGGGGCGCATGTACAAGTTGGGGGAGCGCCAGGGCAATCAGCCCTTTCGCCACGAAT